>CAJUGL010000039.1 GCA_910586515.1 uncultured Acetatifactor sp. | reverse complement strand
ATTATAATTTGACGTTTTTGTGCGGGAGATAGGAACTTTAGTTTGCTGGGCTACACCTTGGCTATATGAGAAAGGTGAAAGGCTTCTTCTTCCTGATGGACGCATTGGAGAAACTGCCGCCAGAAACAGCAGCGAAAATGAAACTGACGCTTGCCGTAAAGATTACAGACAGGGAGACGCAGGCGCGGATTGAGAGTCTGCGCAAAACCATGGCAGGAATCAGAGTCTACGACGGATATACACATGAAGACCTGCCGGAGATACTTACGGATGTGCAGCTTGGCATAGTGCCCCATTTGTGGGAGGACAACCTCCCGCAGGTGGCCATCGAACTGAAAGCCTACGGAATCCCCATACTCACAAGCCACCTTGGCGGGGCGAAAGAACTTACTTTGTCAAAGGATTTCTGCTTCCGCGCCGGAGATGTGGAGGACTTCAACGAAAAACTGTGCGCCTTTACGGCAAATCCGGAACGTTTAGGCGAATATTGGCTCGGAGCGCCCAAGCTGCCTACCATGGAAGAACATATAGAAGAGCTGATGAAATATTATCCGGGGTGAAACCGGGCCGGACGGCCTGGAGAGCACAGCCGGAACAAATGACAGAAATGAGCGGTATGGACAGAGTGATTGGAACAGCGGCCTGGACAGAAAGGCTGAAACGAGCGGTATAGCTGGAAGAAACGATATAGTCGGAACGGAGGAAATGGGCGGAATGGATGACTTAATCAGCGTAATCGTCCCTGCGTATAATGTTGGACAGTATATCGGGAAATGTCTGGACAGCATTCTGGGACAGACATACCCCAACCTGGAAATCATTCTGATTGACGACGGCTCCACAGACGGCACAAGAGAGATTTGTGAAGCTTACAGGGAGAGGGATTCCCGCATCATTGTAGTCCATCAACAGAACCAGGGAGCCCTTGCCGCCAGGAACGCAGGCATCGAACAGGCTCAGGGGAAGTACATCGGTTTTGTTGACGGAGACGACTGGATTTCGGAGCGGATGTATCAGGAGCTGCATGGGCTGCTGAAAAGGTACGATGCGGAAGTGGCCGTCTGCAAAAAGAATATCTACAGCGATGCCACGGGAGTGTGCTTCGCGGAAAACGATGTGATAGCCGCAGGTTATTATGCGGACTGCCAAATAGCTGACCTGTCAGATAATTTATTTGACCAGATTGGCGCAGAATCAGGCGTTCCATTGAACTTGTGTGACAAACTGTTCGCCAGGGAACTGATATTACAGAATTACGGAAACGTGAATCAAGGACTCCGGTATTTTGAAGATTTGGCATTGGGATTTTTATGTGTTCTGCAGGCAAAAGGAATCGTGATAATCAATGAACCGTTTTACTACTATCGGCAAAGGAGCGGATCCGCCTGCCACAGTACAGACCCGCAATATCTGGAACAGCTGATGGCATTTTATCAGTCTGTCAGTCAGCAGGCAAGCGCTGGGTCTGACAGGTTAAAGCATAGATTGGACATGTTCGCTGCAGACCGCGCCATATATGGTGTGAACTACATGATGGGCCTGAACCTGAAGAACAAGATACCCTATTACATCCCACCGTTCAAAAGCATCCGGCCTGACGACAAAGTAGTCCTGTACGGAGCCGGTGAAGTGGGAAAGTCCTTTTACCGTTTCTTTGAATTGACCCGTCCTGGACAGGCAGTCCTGTGGGTGGACAGGCAGTATGAGAAGCTGCAAAGGGAGGGGCTGCAGGTTCAGGATGTGGAGTGTCTGAGGAATCAGGCATTCGATAAGATTATCATAGCGGTGAAGTTCAGAAATAACGCGGAGGGAATCGTTTCTTCCCTGACGGAAATGGGAATCGCGCCGGAAAAAATAATCTGGGAGCAGCCCCAGACTCTCATAGACGGTGAAGAAAGGGACAAGTGAGAACAGATGAAATACGGAAAATGGATAATTGGCCTGGCAGCAGTGGGAGCCCTGGCCGTGGGCGCTGTCCTGCAGAAGAGGCATAAGAAAGAGAAAGGGGCATTGCTGTCTGCCAACAACAAGCTTTCGGACAACTACCAACTGCTGAACCACTGGCTGGAAGTCAAAAACGAGGGTAAGAGTCTGGCCGGATATTTTCTGGAGATGGGCTACAGCCGTATTGCAATCTACGGCATGGCTGAGCTGGCGAACCGCCTGACAGAGGATTTGGCGGGAAGCGGCGTGGAAATCGTCTATGGCATCGACAGGGATGCCGGATGCTCCATTTCCAGGATTGCCGAAGTCTATTCCCCCCAGGAAGACAGTCTGCCTGAAGTGGATGCCGTGATTGTAACCCCGTATTATGCATTAGAAGCCATTAAAAAGGATCTGTCAGGAAAAGTGGCCTGCCCTGTGGTCTCAATAGAAGAAGTGGTATGGAGCGTGTGAGGACATGAAAATAATTTCATTTTATCTGCCCCAGTTTCATGAGATACCGGAGAATAACGACGCATGGGGAAGAGGATTTACGGAATGGACTAATGTAACGAAAAGCAAGCCCCTGTTTTTGGGCCATAACCAGCCCAGAATTCCGCTGGGCGGGAACTACTATAACCTGCTGGACGACGGCGTCATGGAGTGGCAGACTGCCCTGGCCCGGAAGTATGGCATCTACGGCTTCTGCCTTTACCATTACTGGTTCAACGGCCGACTTGTATTGGAAAAACCTGCGCATCGTCTGCTGGGAAACAAGGGGATTGACTTCCATTACTGCTTTGCCTGGGCCAATGAGCCATGGACGAAGACCTGGCATGGGGCCGGAGGAAACAAGGAAATCCTGATTCCCCAGACCTATGGCGGGGAGGAGGAATGGAGCAGGCACTATGCGTATTTCCGCCCCTTTTTCCATGACAGGAGATATATAAAAGAGGGAGGCCGCCCGATGCTGCTCATCTACAGGCTGCGGAACATCCCGCATTTCAACGACATGATTCGCTATTGGAACACAAGAGCCAGGGAAGACGGATTCCAGGGGCTGTTTATCGTCTCCATGAATGTGTGCCGGGAACATGTGGCAAAGAGTATCTGGGTAGACGGATCCGTTGACTTTGAACCGAACCGGACGAAATCCGAGAGGCTGGGAACGGAATCCGCTGTCGCGCCGAAAGAAAAGGGAGGATGGCTATGGAACCGGTTTGCGGTAAAAGCCATTCAATACGATGCAATAAACAGGGAAATGCTCAGGATGCCTCATGAAAAGAACCATTTCCGGACAGTGTTCGTGGATTATGATGATTCTCCCAGACGGGGCGTCAGGGCGGTAGTGACCAGAGGCTCCGCTCCGGAGAAGTTCGGGAGATATCTGCGGGCGGCTCTTCGGCAGAGCAGGGAGGAAGGGAACGGGTATGTCTTCCTCAATGCGTGGAATGAGTGGGGGGAAGGGAACTATCTGGAGCCGGATGAACGGCATGGACATTTGTATTTGGAGAAGGTCAGGGAATGCGCAAATCGGTTTTAGGGGTTTGGGAGAAGGTTGAAATGGCAGACAGGATTTATATTTTTGGCGCGCACTCCAGGGCGCAGACAACGGCAGTATATCTGCAGACATTATACCCCGGTCTTTCCGTAGAGGCGTACCTCTATAATAATGAAGAACCCAATCCGGAGAAGATAGGTGATGTCCCGGTTGTAAAACTTGATAAGGGTAAACTGTATACGAATTACCCGGTTTATATAGGAACCAGGGGAATCTATCATGAGGAAATCACCAGAGAGCTGAGAGGCCTTGGTTTCGAAAAGATCATGCCGGTAGATGCAGGACTGGATATCCGGCTGCGCAATGCCTACCTGGAAAGGCGTTATGCAGATGCGGGACAGGACTTTTTGAAGATAGATAAGCTGAAGGCTCTGGAAGACAGCGTGCCGGCAGCTGTATATGTGGCGAAATCTATTTATGACGCTCCGTTGAGAAGGCAGTACCTAGAAAAACCTTATGAAAAGATGATTCAGGTGGGGGCGGCTTTGACGGAAAAACGCCTTGCGGACTGCCTTGTAGCCGATAACACAGGCGATAATATTTCAATGAAAAACAGACAATTCTGTGAATTGACCGCTCTTTACTGGATCTGGAAGAATGCTGAAGAGGAAATTGTTGGCCTGGAGCATTACCGCAGACATTTTATTCTGCCGCCGGACTGGCTGGAGCGCATGCTTGTGAATGAAGTGGATGTTATTCTTCCGGTTCCTCTGTATGTGGCACCAAACCTTAGAGAAAACTATAGGAAACGCCACGAGCCCATGGACTGGGACTATATGATGGCGTATCTGCGGGAACGGAATTTACGGGAGGCTCAGGAGGCAGAGGCCTTTTTTGAGAGAAATCTCTATTCCCCCTGCAACATGTTTATCATGCGGAGGGAAGTGCTGGATGAACTGTGCAGATGGCTGTTTCCTGTCCTTTTTGCGGCAGAGGAGCATGGAGGAAGCAGAGAGGATAGTTATGACAACCGATACCCGGGATTCCTTTCAGAACGTCTCATTTCTTTCTTTTTCGAGAAGAACAGGAAAAAATATAAAACGATCTATTCTGATAAAAACTTTCTGGATTGAAAGCAGAACCATAAACCGCCCTTTTGCATCTTGCCCAAGATGCAGTAAATAGAAAGGGGAAAGCTGAGGCAGCGATGCCCCAAAGGATATCTGGATGAGGAGATAATTATGCAATTCGAACTCACAGCCTCCATGATGTGCGCCGACTACGGCCACCTGGAGCAGGAAGTAAAAAACCTGGAAGAAGCCGGCATCGACTCCTTCCACATAGACATAATGGACGGCCGCTACGTCCCCAACTTCGCCATGTCCTTAAACGATATGCGCTACATAGCCTCCGCCACGGCGAAGCCTCTGGACGTGCACCTGATGATAGAGCATCCCAACAACCGCATCGGCATCTTTCTGGAACATCTGCGGAAAGGCGACACGGTCTACATCCACCCGGAGGCGGAATACCACCCCTCCACCACCCTCCAGGCCATCATCAATGCAGGGATGATTCCGGGCATTGCCGTCAACCCCGGCACCTCCGTGGAGACGGTCATGGAGATGCTGCGCATCGTCAAAAAAGTTCTGGTGATGTCAGTGAACCCCGGCAACGCGGGCCAGATGTTCCTGCCCTATGTGGGCAAGAAGATCACCAAGCTCCTCTCCCTGAAGGAGGACATGGACTTCGAACTCTACTGGGACGGCGCCTGCAGCGCGGACAAGATTCTGGAGTACGCTCCCAGGGGAGTGAAGGGTTTTGTGCTGGGCACCACACTCCTCTTCGGCAAGACGCAGCCCTATGGGGAGACGCTTGCAAATATACGGGAGCTTCGCTTTTGACCTGTCTTTTTCTGCTTCACATAGCGGCAGAATGGCAGGAGAGAAGTCTATATGCATGTGAACTGCACATTTTCGACATTTTTCTTCTAATATAAAGGGATCTTTTTGTCAGATTTGTTATGTATCGGGGCAGGGGCAGTATACAGTGCGCGATTGATGGATATAAAAGAAGCCGGTACATTGAATAAAAATAATCATATATACTGAAAAACGCATTCTTTCCAGGATTTCCAGGATGTTCAAATGACCAAAAAAAACTTGACAATTTATTAAATGTACTTTATACTAAACCATGTTGATTGCATACGAGCTTTATTGTATACAAGTATCCAATTACATAGCAGACAATAAGCACACAAGTATGTATAGTAAAATAATCTAGGAGGAAAGGTTATGAAAAACAAGAAATTTCTTGCATTGTTGCTGTCCGCAGCCATGGTGATGTCCCTGGCAGCCTGCGGCGGTGATGATGGGGCAGCCAGTGATTCCGGCCAGAGCAGTGAATCGGCTTCAGGCAGTGCCGAGTCATCTTCTGAGAGCGAAGCAGAATCTTCTGATGATGCGAATGCAGGCGGAGAAGCAAATGCGAACTGGGACGGAGCCTACATCGGTGCTGAAGACTACAAGGCATATATCGCCCACGATCTTGATCAGCTCGTTATAGACATTCAGGATCAGCTGACCGCGGAGCAGAAGACCGCGGTGGAAGCTGCTCAGGCTGCAGGTGCGGAGGCTATTGCAGCAGCCGGCACCATTGCGGATGTGCAGAAGGCATATGAGGATGCCTACAACGCGATTATCGCGGCCATTCCCGTGGCTGACGGACTGATTTCCTATGCCAGCGCGACCAATGAAGAGATGACGGATATGCTGGGTATTGTGGAGACCTATGCGGTCCGCAACGGCATCACGGGTATTTCCCTGTTTGAAGACGGTAACTATCAGATGTACAATCCCCGTGTTACTCTGGGAACGGAGAATTATATCGTAGGCTATGGCTTTGGTACTCTGGCAGAGGGCGCTATCACGGAAGATCTGGAATACGAGAGTAATCCGGACTGGAAGCGGTATTATCATGCGCTGAATGCAGCGGATCCCGGAACGCTGAACGTTACCAATGCGCAGGGATCTGAAGTCAGCAGCTTATACAGCTATATCAGATCCAATTTCTATACCAACTTTATGAACGAAACCAAGGACGGATATGACTGGGTTCCCGAGCTTGCCATGGAGAAGCCGGTTGCAGTGAATGACGACAACGGCGACGGCGCTGCTACCAAGTGGAGATTCCAGGTGCGTACCGGTGCAGAGGGACTGAAGTATACCACAGGTTCTTCCATTGAGTCCCGCGCAGCTTTCAATAACAGAGACGTGGAGCTGGAAGATTACGAGACCGGATTTAAATTCCTGCTGACCCAGAAAAATCAGCTGTTCAGAGGCGGAGAGCAGGCAAATAACACCACCGGCGGCGCTATCGTGGGTGTAAAGGAATTCTATGACGGCACGACCAACGGCTTCAGCCAGGAACTCTGGGATAAGGTCGGCATCAAGACCTATGAAGAGGACGGCAAGAGTTATTTTGAAGTGGAATATACGCAGGAGTATACTCAGTTCTATGCGATGTATTATATCAATCTGATCGGTGAATCAGCGCTGGTGGTTCCTCAGGACTTCCTGGATCTGGTAACCACACAGAACTATCTCGGCTTCAACAATGATGCCACGGAAACACCGATGGACAATTCCCTGTCTCTGGGCGCTTACTATGTAGAAGCGTACAACCAGGATCAGGAAATCGTATACAAGAAGAACCCCAACTATGTGTATGCGGATACCAAGTACAGCATTGAGGGTGTTCATATTAAGATTTTCCCTGCTGTGGCAGATGACAATACAGCATCAATCAATGAGTTCCTGGCAGGACATACGGATGCGGCAGGCATTCCCCAGACCATGCTGGATGAGTACCGCAACGATCCCCGTACCAGGACCACACTGGGCAGCTCCGTATTCAAGCTGAATGTAAACGCGCTGAATGCAGAGGACTGGGAACAGCTGTTTGGTGAGAACGGTACTGTAAAGCAGACTCAGAAGGCCGATTATTGGGAGGTTGAGCCTGCGCTGGGCAATATCCACTTTATTAAGGCTATGCAGTATTCCATTGACAGACTGACCTTTGCAAATGCCAGAGGAAGCATTCCTTCGGTAGACTTCCTGTCCTCCAACTATATGTCGGATCCTGAGAACGGTATTTCTTATGCCACCACAGATGCCCATAAGAAGGCTGTGGCTCCTCTCCTGGACGAGACAGACGGCAACGGCTATTCTTTGGAACTTGCAAGAGAGTATTTCAGAGTGGCTCTGTCTGAACTGGAAAGCGAGGGTGCTTATGCGCCGGGCGCTGACGGAAAACCCACAGTGATTCACATAGAATTTGCATGGATGTATCCTCAGCAGGAGGAAAATTATCACAACGAGATCAAGGCATTCCTGGAGACCGCATTCAATGATGACAGCGTTTCAGGCGGAAAATATCAGCTCAGCGTTGATTTCTGGGTTGGCAATGACTGGCAGGAAGTATATAACAAAAAGATGCAGATAGGACAGTTTGACGTGGGCTTCGGTTCCGTTTCCGGCGGTACCTTGACTCCGCTGAAGCATATGAATATCTTGTCCGGCAATCAGGTAATTTCCGGCGGCTTTACATTGAACTGGGGTACGGATACCAATGATCCGGATGCATATCCCATTGTGTACAATGGAGAGCGTTATTCCTATGATGCCTTCTACTTGGCTGCAAACTCACAGGCCATCATTTCCAAGGGAGCCAGCCAGGATGTTGTCAGCTTCAATTATGAGCCCATCGTGAAGAACGAGGACGGAAGCTACAGCGGCGCTATGGAGTTCAAGACAGCTCTTCCGGAATTGACTACACTGACCGTGACAAATGTGGTATGCTGCAACTATGAGCGTTACAACAACGGCGACGGAGAGTATGCCGAGGAGGCGGTTGCTTTCGAAGTAGAGGACAAAGGAGATGGTGTAACCCGTGTTACCTTTACCGTACCTGCTGAACTTGCGGCAGATTACGCTACAGGGAGCGGCACTTCCGAGAACCCTGCAGGAGCGACAGGATTTGACTTCTCCTATGATTATGTGCTGGATGGCAAAGAGTCTCTTGGCAACATGCATTCAGTAGACGATGTTTTTGTAGTAGAGTAAGTAAAAAACAGAGAATCAAAAGTTGTTCATTGGAAGGTAATGTGACTGGCTTGCCGGCCGCATTACCTTTCAAGTTTGCAGAGATACAGGGGGACCGCACCATGGCAAAATATGTAGCGAAAAGAATAGGCCTGGCGTTTATGACGGCCTTCATCATACTATCATTGACTTTTATCTTAGTAAAGCTCCTTCCCTTTGAACGGCCCGTGGGAGGAGATGCCCAGCAGGTCGCTTATTTTGACAAGCAATATGGTCTGGGATATGTCTATCGGTTTGATACGGAGAGGACGCAGTACGGTGAGTGTCTGTACAAATCGCTTGCAAATAATGGCCGTTCCAATTATTACTACCAGGTGCCGATTATGAAACAGTACGTCAACTGGTTAAAAAACATTCTTACGAAATGGGATTGGGGATACAGCAAGACATTCCAGCCGAATGTTTCCGCGGCGGTTATTATCAGTTCCAGAATCGGGTATTCCATCCGGTTAAATGTATTATCCGTGATTTTTTCCGTGCCCATAGGGATTTTGCTCGGCATATGGGCGGCTTTAAAGAAGAATACAATGACAGACCATACGATTTCTACGTTGGTCATGATTTTCATATCAATTCCGAGTTTTGTTTTGATTTCCTTTATTTTGCGGCTCTTTGCCTATGATCTGGGTTGGCTTCCCTCTTCATGGCCAACGGATTCTGCATCAACGGCAATGAAAGCGCAGGGGTATATTATACCTGTATTTTGTCTATCGTTCGGTTCCATTTGCGGGTACTGTCGTTTCACCAGGGCAGAGCTCTGTGAAGTGATGGAGAGTGATTATCTGCTTCTGGCCCGCACAAAGGGACTTACCAGGAGTCAGGCGATCATGCGTCATGCCATGAAGAACGCAATGGTGCCTATTTTCCCCGCTATCCTTGCGGAGTTTCTGAGTATTTTGGGCGGTTCCATGATTCTGGAGCAGCTGTACGGCATTCCCGGTATCGGAAAGCTTTTTGTTTTGGCGCTGAGTTATAAGGATTATGACATTTTGTTCGTAGATATGGCAATTTTTACGACTTTGGGGCTGTTGGCAGGTATTTTACTGGATCTTTCTTATGGCTTTATTGATCCGAGAATCAGAATGGGGGCGAAGAAATAATGGCTGATGGAAAGAAAAATATAGCGTTCAGAGAAGATGATTTCGTCCTGATTCAGCAGGACAGACAGGTAAAAGACAGAAAACTGGATACAAAGCCAACCACCTTCTTCAAGGATGCAATGAGAAGGTTCCGGAAGAACAAGGCTTCGGTGGCAGGCAGTATTATTTTGGGTATATTGATCATATTGGCCATACTGGTGCCTGCGCTCTCGACCTGCAATATCACCACGGTAAGCACGCCGGAGGCATTCCTTGCCCCCAAGCTCTTTGAGGCCGGGACAGGTTTCTGGGACGGGACAAGGAAGTCTACGCGGATTGTGTATGATATGGAGAAGGGAGTTCCCGCTCTGTCGGATAAGTACAGCGTGGAAGCCGTTAAGGCTGCTATTGTGAACATTACCGTAGATGCGGAACCGACAAAAATTGACGCGGCCAATCCTTACGGCCATGGCGGCGTTGTGGTACTGGCTACGGATTCGGCTGTGGAGAACAAGAATTCCGTCATGTCGTCCAAGGCTGTGAACTTTGACGTAAAGGGAGAGTATAAGCTGGATGTTGTTTTCAGTGAGGAAGAGGGAGTCGCCAATTCGGAAGCCGGCGAATATGCGGTTTATCTGAAAGCAGGGGATGATGTCTTCATGCTCAGGGATTTTTCCCGGGATTACAGTCCGCTGTCCGCGGATATCAGCCAGACGCTGAAAGAGGCTGGACTTGATTCCCTTCGGGCGCAGATTGTGTTTGAAGTGAAGTCTGCCGCGTCCAACTTCCAGTATGTTCTGATTGAAAGCGCTGTCGTAAGCGCGTTGGAGACAGTGGAGAATGCAGAGGATATCGCGGAGGTTTCCTTTACGGATGCCTCGGATTTTGTGAATGAGAGTGATGCCAATTCGCTTGCCTACTGGTCGTGTACAGGGCGCAAGGGAATTCATAATTCCGAGATTTATTACTGTGATTATGTTCTGGATACCTATGCCCTTGTCTATGGAGATGCGGATTTGATGACATATTCCGCTACAGAGCTGAACAACTGGATTGACGCCGGGTACTGCACCTATGATTACAAGGTCGGACCGGAATCCTTTGTGAAACTCAGCGATGACTGTCCCATTGACGTGGTGGAAAGCCAGACAGTTATGGGAATCACGAAGAAGCTTTCCAACATAACGGCCAGGGGCTACGGATACAGAAAGCTGGGCTATGATGAAATGCCGAAGTTTTTATTCGGTACGGATGCCGCAGGATTCGACCTGTTCAAGCGTTCCTTTGCAGGACTTCGGACATCTTTGATCCTGGGTGTGTGTACGGCGGTTTTCTGCTTTACTTTTGGGCTTATCTGGGGTTCTGTTTCCGGATATTTCGGAGGAAGCATAGATCTGTGGATGGAGCGTTTCTGTGAAATTCTGGGCGGCGTGCCTTGGATTGTAATTGTAACCTTGTGTATTCTGCATTTGGGAAATAACTTTTTTACCTTTATCCTGGCATTGTGTCTGACGGGATGGATTGGCACGGCTCACAGGACCCGTACCCAGTTCTACCGTTTTAAGGGACGGGAGTATGTGCTTGCTTCCAGAACACTGGGAGCTTCGGATATCAGATTGATTTTTAAGCATATTCTGCCGAATTCCATGGGAACGATTATTACTGCCAGTGTGCTGATGGTTACCAGTGTGATCTTTTCCGAGGCTACATTGGCATACTTGAATCTGGGGCTTCAGGGGCTGCAGTCCTTTGGTGTCATGATGTCCAATAATCAGAAGTACCTGGGCGTGTATCCAAACCTGGTTATTTTCCCGGCAGCGGTGATGGCGTTGATGATGATTTCCTTCAATCTGTTCGGAAACGGATTGAGAGATGCGTTTAACCCGGCTCTGAAAGGAAGTGAATAGTGTGTAAAGACCTTCTGCGCGGACGGAGCCTGTTTCCCCGACACGCCCGCCGGGAAGTCTGCACACAGAAGAATCGTCAGATTTCGTGGGATTGGTTTATGCCGTCTCAGGCGGCATGTCTGGAAGTGTGAAGGTTTTTCAGACTTGGAAAGGAACAAAATATATGGCACAGGACAAAGTATTATCGGTAAATAATCTGCAGATTAACTTTAAAACAGACAACGGCATCCTGAAGGCCGTGCGGAATATTTCTTTCGATCTGAACCGGGGGGAGACCCTGTGTATCGTGGGGGAATCAGGTTCCGGAAAATCCGTTACATCAAAGGCCATCATGGGTATACTTGCCAACAATGCTATCATTGAGAACGGAAATATCATGTACCGGGGGGAGAATCTTCTGGAGGTTTCTGAGGACGAGTTCTATAAGATTCGCGGCCATAAGATAGGAATGATATTCCAGGATCCCCTGTCCTCTCTGAACCCGATAGTCCGTATCGGCAAGCAGATAACAGAAGCTATGATGATTAATTCGGATAAGCTGAAAATCATGTATCATGATCTGATCAGCGACGATCTCATCCGCTACAAGAACACGCTTGCCAAGATGAACATTGAGATTGCCAATGAGAGGAAGAAGCTGGAGGCTTTTATCGCCGAGACAAAGGCGAAGGAGAACGTAAGTTCTGCGGAGAAAGCCGCCGACAAAAAGGCCATTCAGGAAAGGAAGGCTGCCTTTAAGGAATTCGAGAAGAAAACCCGGGCATCCTATGAGAATAAGGCAAAAGAGCTGAAGGCAGTCCTGGAAGAGACTCAGAAGAAGGCGAAGCAGCAGGTCAAGGAGTATAAAGAGCAGGTGACTGCGGAGCATAAGGCCCGTCTGGCGGAGCTTGAGAAGAAACTGGAGGCTTCCGGGGAGACGGAAGAGGCCAGGGTGAAAGAAGAGATTGAGAGGGAGAAGCTTGCCTATATCAACAAGCTGAAGATTACCAAGGCAGAGGCAAAAAAGCGTGCCATTGCCATCATGAGAGAGGTGGGCATACCGGATCCGGAGAAGCGTTTTAAGCAGTATCCCTTTGAATTTTCGGGGGGGATGCGGCAGCGTATTGTAATTGCCATCGCCCTGACGGCGTCGCCGGAGATTCTGATCTGCGATGAGCCCACTACGGCGTTGGACGTGACTATCCAGGCCCAGATTCTGGAGCTGATCAACCGTATCAAGGCGGAGAGGAATCTTTCCTGTATTTTCATCACCCATGACCTGGGAGTAGTGGCCAATATGGCGGACAGGGTGGCAGTGATGTATGCCGGAAAGATTGTGGAGTATGGCACTGCAGAGGAGATTTTTTATGATCCAAAGCATCCTTACACCTGGGCGCTGCTGTCCAGTATTCCGGATGTGGACAGCAAGGAGAAGCTGGAGGCCATTCCGGGAACGCCGCCCAACATGATTTATCCGCCCAAGGGGGATGCTTTCGCCGCCCGCAGCAGATATGCCATGAATATTGATTACAGAGAAGAACCGCCTATGTATAAAGTCACGGATACCCATTACGCCGCCACATGGCTTTTGGATCCTCATGCGCCGAAGGTAGAAATGCCTAAGATCGTCAGTGAGAGAATCCGGATTTCGCTTGAGGAGGACAAGAAGGATGAGTGAGACGAAAAACCAGAATGCCAATCATATCAGCGATGCGGAATTCAGCAGTCAGTATAAGATAGATTCCAAAGTGAAACAGAAGCCGGAGCTGCGCAGGGAAAATATTATTCTCTCCGTCAGGCATCTGAAGCAGTTCTTTTTCTTCGGAAAAGGGCCTGCGCGTCAGAAGCTGAAAGCGGTTTCGGATATTTCTTTTGACATCAAAGAGGGAGAATGTCTGGGGATTGTGGGGGAGAGCGGCTGCGGCAAGACTACTACCGGGCGCAGCATTATCCGTCTCTATGACATCACTTCCGGTTCGGTTTATTATAAGGGCGTTCGGATCAGCGGCGGCACCAGATGGAACAGAAAAGAGATCAAGTGGACCAAAATCCGTGGAACCGCCCGAATTAAGGAAATCAGTGAAAAACTGGAAAAGGATCTTGCCGCTCTGGATAAAAACAGTGCGGATTATGCTTCCCGTGCGGAGAAGCTGAAGAAGGAAGCGGATAAGACCATCGCGGAGATTCAGGCGAAGATTGCAGATACCAAGAGGATCCAGGAGGAAAAGGTCAAACAGATTAAATACGACAATGCCCATGTGAGCAGGAAGCTGCTGAACGAGATCCAGATGATCTTCCAGGATCCGGTAGACTCTCTTGATCCGCGTATGACAGTGGAGGATATCATACAGGAGGGTCTGCGGATTCAGGGTTTCAAGAACAAAACGGAAAATCACAAAAAAGTTGTGGAAATGCTGAATAGGGTAGGCCTTGTGGAAGAGCATGCCTCCAGATATCCGCATGAATTTTCCGGAGGCCAGAGGCAGAGAATCGGCATCGCCAGGGCGCTGATCATGAATCCCAGACTTTTGATCTGCGACGAGCCGATATCGGCTCTTGATGTTTCCATCCGTGCGCAGGTAATTAACCTGCTGAACGAACTGCAGGAAGAGCTGAACCTTTCCATCATTTTCATTGCCCATGACCTGTCCGTGGTAAAGTATTTCTGCGATACCATTGTGGTAATGTATTTCGGCAAGGTGGTGGAGAAGGCTTCCAGCGCGGAGCTGTTTGCCCATCCCATGCATCCTTATACAAAGGCGCTGCTGTCAGCCATTCCCAAGCCCAATCCCAAGTCGGAGAAGAAGCGGCAGCGTATTCTGTACAATCCTTCGGAGATGCATGACTATGAGCATGGGGATGAGCCGTCGCTGAGGGAATTGCGGGAAGGACACTTCGTGTACTGCAACAATGCGGAATATGAGAGATATCAGAAAGAACTGAAAGGCTGATCATGAGATCCTGGAAAAGATATGGGGCGGCTGCAGCCGTCAACGGAGCCGTTATCGTGCTGGTGCTGTGCATCAAAGGGAACGGTCAGATGATTTATTATGTGGATGCATTCGGTGTAGGGGGGGCTGTCTCCATTTTTCTGGGATTGCTTGGATGGGTTGCTGCAGCGGGTGCCTTTGACACCATAGGGTACGGATTTTCTATATTTTCTTCCAAGCGGAGAGACAGGGACCTATATGAGTATACCGTGCGGAAACAGGAGAAGCGGAGCAGGGAGGGCAGGCCCTACCTGCCGTTTCTTATCGTGGGCGCCGTATTTCTGGCGCTTTCATTCGTGATGATGGCTTTTATAACAGTTTAGACAGCCCCTCTCGCGAAGTCAAAATTGCGCTTTATGCAATTTGCGCTCTATGCAATTTGCGCTCTATGCAATTTTGCGAGACTTGCGGGCGCCAAAACGCATTCTTTTCGCGTTTTGTGTGCATTCTCGTAACAGTTCAGCGCCCTGTCTGAACTGTTACTGGCTTTTATTTAGAAATGATAAATTTTTTGATAAACCCTTGTCTTTTTTTCCTTTATATGATAACATGGATTACAGTTTGTAATAAAGACAGGCGGGCAGCGTTTTACTCAGGAGGTGCAAAATGGCGGCATTGAAGATAGTACTTACCATAATATTTATCGTGGTATGCATTGCGCTTGTGGTGTTGGTGCTGATGCAGGAAGGCAAATCCGCAGGGCTTGGCGCAATCAGCGGAGCGGCGGAGACTTATTGGGGCAAGAACAAGGGACGTTCCATGGAAGGTCAGCTGGTGAAGTTTACCAAGATTCTGGCAGTATTGTTTATGGGACTGGCGGTAGTGCTGAATCTAAATATTTTTTAAACGGATTCAGATAAACGGTACTTTCCTGTGAGTTTCGTAAGTTTCAATTTGCGATTGGACAGACACCCTTGTGAGGCGGCAAGAGTGTCTTTTTTCGTTATTGTTCACATCTGCCTCCGCTGCTGTGAAGGGAGGGAACAGTAGCCGATTGTATGAGCGCCTATTGCGCGGTTTTATCTCCGGAAGGTATCCGGAACAGGAGGGTTATGGAGCAAAGAGAAGACAGGCGGTCCTGGGAGTCCAGGAAAAAGGTAATATGCGATTTGGTGCGGGATCCGATTTACGTTCCCATGAAGGAGAAGGAACTGGCCATATTCCTGCAGGTGGCAAAGGAAGACAGGGAGGATTTGCGTGCGGTTTTGCGGGAACTTCTGACCGAAGGAAAGCTTTCGCTCACGGAAAAGGGAAAATATGTGAAATCCGGCGGGCATTTTCTCACAGGCACGTTTATCAGTCATGCGAAAGGGTTCGGATTTGTGGAGATTGACAGCCCGGAGCAGGAGCATGGCGGGAAGGGCAGCCAGTCCGGGAAAGAAGATCTGTATATTCCGGAGGATCAGACCAACGGCGCTTTTCACAAGGATAGAGTGGAAGTTGCGCTGCTGCCGAAGCAGGAAGGGCGGCGCCAGGAGGCGAAGGTAGTTCGGATTCTGGCCAGAGGCATCACCCGAGTGGTGGGCATTTATGACGGTTCCAGGGAGCATTATGGATTTGTAACACCGGATAATACCAGGTTTTCCCAGGATATCTTTGTGCCCGGGGAGCGTTCCAAAGGCGCTGTAAACGGGCATAAAGTGGTGGTTGAACTGACGGATTACGGTTCTGCCGGAAAGAGCCCGGAGGGAAAAGTGGTGGAAATCCTTGGGCATGTGAATGACCCGGGGGTGGATATCCTTTCTATTGTGCGGAATTATGAGCTGCCCATGGAATTTGCGGTGAAAACCATGAATCAGGCGGAGCGGGCAGCCCGGGAAGTGTCAGAGGCGGACCGGGCCGGCCGCAGGGATCTGCGGGATGTGGTGATGGTCACCATTGACGGCGAGGATGCAAAGGATCTGGACGATGCGGTGAGCGTCAGCTTTGACGGGGAAAAATACCATCTGGGAGTTCATATAGCAGATGTGACCAATTATGTCCAGGAGAATTCCGCCCTGGACAGGGAGGCGCTGAACCGGGGGACCAGTGTCTATCTGGTGGACAGGGTGATTCCCATGCTGCCCCATGCCCTTTCCAACGGTATCTGTTCCCTGAATGAGGGGGTGGACAGGCTGGCGCTGAGCTGTCTGATGACCGTGGACCTGAAGGGCGAGATTGTGGATTACGATATCTGCGAGTCTGTGATTCGGGTGAATAAGCGCATGTCCTATACTGTGGTGAAAGCTCTTCTGGAGGATGAATCTCTGGCGGACAGGGAGGAATACGGACAGTACGGGGAACTGCTGCCCATGTTTCAGGAGATGGAGAAACTGGCCGGCATTCTGCGGGAAAAACGCAGGAAACGTGGATCCATTGACTTTGATTTTCCCGAATGCAAGATCCTTCTGGACAGGGAGGGACATCCTCTGGAGATAAAACCTTACGAGCGGAATGCGGCCACGGATATTATCGAGGATTTTATGCTGGCGGCAAACGAGACGGTTGCACAGCATTTTTACTGGATGGAACTGCCTTTTGTGTACAGGGTTCATGATGTGCCCGACGGAGAGCGGATTGGGAAGCTGGCGGCTTTTATCAACAATTTCGGCTACTATATGAAGGCTGTGGGCAGAACGGGCCAGAAGACTTCCGGGGAGGAAGTGCATCCAAAGGAAATTCAGAAGCTGCTGTCTAAAATTGCGGGGACTCCGGAGGAGCCGCTGATCAGCCGCCTGGCCCTGCGCAGCATGAGGCAGGCAAAGTACAGTGTGGAGTGCAGCGGGCATTTCGGATTGGCGTGTCCGTACTATTGTCATTTTACCTCTCCTATCCGCAGATATCCGGATCTGCAGATTCACCGAATCATCAAGGATCAGCTCCGGGGCAGACTGGATGAGGATCGGATTGCCCATTACCGGGAGATTCTGCCGGAGGTGGCAAAGCATTCTTCGGAGACAGAGCGCCGTGCCGACGAAGCGGAACGCGAGACGGATAAGCTGAAGAAAGCGGAGTATATGGAGGAGCGGATCGGGGAGATATATGAGGGAGTCGTATCCGGTATCACCAGCTGGGGTATTTATGTGGAACTGCCCAATACCGTGGAGGGACTGATACATGTCTCCAAACTTCCGGGAGATTATTTTTATTACAACGAGAGCGCTTATGAGATGATCGGTCAGGCCACCGGAAAAAGCTATAAACTGGGTATGCCGGTGCGGGTATGTGTGGACGGATGTGACCGCTTCAGCCGCACGATTGATTTCAGTGTGGCGGAGGAGCTTTAAAACAGGAGGAATTGAAAATGGCGCAGCAAAAGGCACCGCAGAAATTGATTGCCAATAATAAGAAAGCGTACCATGATTATTTTATAGACGAAACCTATGAGGCGGGCATTGCGCTCCACGGCACGGAGGTGAAATCCATGCGTATGGGGAAATGCAGTATTAAGGAAGCTTTTATCCGCATTGAGAACGGAGAGATCTTTGTCTACGGCATGCATGTGAGTCCATATGAAAAGGGAAATATTTTCAACAAAGATCCTCTGCGGGTGAAGAAGCTGCTGATGCATAAGTATGAGATCAGCAAACTGGCGGGAAAGGTGGCCGAGAAAGGCTACACCCTTGTGCCCCTTCAGGTCTACTTTAAGGACGGCAAGGTGAAGACGGAAGTTGGATTGGCCAGAGGCAAGAAGCTTTATGACAAGCGCCAGGATATTGCCAAAAAAGATCAGCGCAGGGAGACGGAGAGGGAGTTTAAGGTGAAGAATCTTTAGTTATGCTTCACCGGTGCCTTCCCGAGGTGTTTTCGTGCCCATTTTGCAGGAAATCGTAACAGTTCAGATAGAGCGCAATTTTGACTTTGCGGGAGGGGTTGTCTGAACTGTTGCCCAAAATCGTACGAGGGAACGATGTTACTGTTCACAGGTGCCTCCGCGAAGTGTTTTCGTGCGTATTTTGCACGAAAATCACGAGACAGCAGGCGCCAAAATGAGCGTACTTTGCTCATTTTGTGTGCATCAGTTACTGTGAACGGAGTGAACAGTAACTGAACGATAAAAGAGCGATAAAAAATCTCATTTGGCCGTTGACAAGGAAGGGAAAAATGCATATACTAAGGAAAGGCAAAGATCTGCCGGGTTACCTGTAGTGACTGGACGGTGTACTTTGATAATTTGAATATGGGGTAGTAAAGGTTTCGACAGGGGTCTTGCAGCTGGAGAAGCTATCCGTTGCGACACGTTAATCGCAAAATTAAACTAAACGCTGAAGATAATTATCAGTATGCACTTGCAGCTTAATTGCTGCAGGTGACGCCGCCTCAGGCGGCTTGTCCGCTCCGGGGCACTCACACTCCGGAATCCGGGCATCGACGATGTGAGAAACGACGCGCGTTAAGCTTTGCCCGCGCGGGCGTATGATGAAGCTACCGAATCCGGCAGATCGTTCGTTGTCTGCCGCAGGAGGGAACAGGCCGGAGTAAGACCGGCCGGGATAACGGACTATGATAGTAGAAGGACAGGGAATGGGCTTTTGGACACGGGTTCGACTCCCGTCTACTCCATTAAAACGCGAAGTTCCGAACCCGATGAAATTTTCTGAGGAGTTCGGTGACTTCGCATTTTGTTTCTTCCGGAGTCTTCAAAGGCGGGGCTGTCCTGCGGCCCTTTCCGCCAGGGCATCCAGAAACAGGTTCCTGATATAGTCCTCCTGGTAGCGCCCCGGTTCCGGCAGGCGTTCCCTGCTGATGAATCCGCCTCCCATTGAGGCGTGTCCGCCTCCGTTTCCTACGCCCTGCAGGGCCTTGTGGAGCAGGTTGCCGGCATGGACCCCCGGAATTTCCGAACGGACGGAGAGTTTTACGCCGTTTTTCCGGAAGGAGGATACCACCGCCACATCCACCTCCACCAGGGAAAGGATAAAGTCTGAGATGACGGCGACCAGTGCATCGGGGCAGGGAAACGGGATGCAGGAGAAACCGACCCTGTCATAGAGTTCGATGCTCTCAATTGCCGCCCCGTATGCCTTCAGGTCGGTGAATTCCATGTTGTTTCGTTCAAGGGCTGCCAGCTTACCCTGGTCGCAGCGGGGGAACAGGTACTCAAACATTCGAATGTCCAGTTCGGTTACGCCTCTGGTGAACTGCAGGGTATCCATCTTCAGCCCATAGAGCAGGGCTGTGGCCGCATCCCTGGCAGGCTCCTTTCCCGAAAGGGCGTAATATTCTGCTATCAGGGTAGCGCATGCCCCGGTGATGCGGATATCCTGGTACAGGTAACCTGTCGGGACGAAGGTGGGGTGGTGGTCTATGCAGGCGATTTCTTCTCCTGTAAAATCCGTTACATTTCCTGCGTGCTTCTGGGTGTCCACACAGATTATCCGGTCCGTCTCCTTCATGCCTGCAGCCAGACTGCTGTAGGGCGACATCCGGATATGAAAGGCTTTCAGCATCTTTGAGGCGCTCAGCTTGTCAATCTTCCCGTCATAGCAGAGTCTGGATGTCACACCATAGGAAATCAGCAGTTCCTGCAGGCCGTATGCGGAAGCGATGGCGTCCGGATCCGGGAAATTATGCGTCTGGATATAGACCGGGCCTCCTTGGCACAATCCCACAAGTTTTTCTATACCATTCATGAGTACCTCCTGTCATCCCGCGGATTCTGAATTATTCATCCATTCTACCATGTTTTCCCCTGTCTGCCAATATGCCGGGAGAAGTTTTGTTGCTGTGAACGGAGTGAACAGTAACGGAACGAAGTTTTCGGGCGATTCGAATGAGGATAACTATTGCATTTATTTCCGCCAGATGATATAGTTTTGTTACAGGGAACCGTACACTATTTTTCAGGAGGGTTACATATGATTCATGTCACACTTGCCGGGACTGCCTTAATCTTTGATGAGAGCAATCTGCATTTTTCCATATCCCGGAATGGAACCGATTGGAACTGGGACCATGATTATCGTCCCGCATTTACCGTCTGTCAGGAGGAAATTTCCTTCCAAAGCGCCTCGGCCGTCTCCCATGAGGTGAAGGAAACGGGCCTGGGAAAGGGCATTCTCTCCCGCTATGAGGGCTTTACCGTAAACGGAGAATCGTCAAAGCTGTCCTTTTCTACCTATACTTGGATTGAGGGCGCCACAGGAGATGTATTCTTCGAGTGGATTCCCCTCTGTGAGGAAGATATTTCCGTGAAGTCCGTCCAGTGGCCTGGTTATATGGAATTCCGTGAAGGAAGAGACGATTGGTACACTCTGCTGAACCAGCACCAGGGGCTGCTTATCCCCAACACCTGGGAAACTGCCCTGGGCAAAATGCCTTTTGACGGCTTCCTGTGCTCCGCGGCCAGCTACATGCCCTGGTTCGGCCAGGTGAAGGCCGGAAACGGTTACATAGCCATCAGTGAACAGCCCTGGGACTGCGCATTTCACGCGGAACATCCCGCAGGAGGCCCTTACACCAAAGCAGGGGTCTGCTGGAACGCAAGCCTGGGAAAAATGCGTTACCGCCGGGTTATGCGCTACACTCTGCTGAATGACTGCGACTATAATGATCTCTGTAAAGTGTACCGCGCCTATGTGAAAGAAAAGGGACTATTCTGCAGCCTGAAGGAAAAGGCCGCCAAGGCTCCGGGTGTGGAAAGGCTCATCGGAAGCCTTTTTCTTCACAGGGGCATCAAAAACCATGTTTGCCCGGAATCGGATATGCATGATCCGGAGCATCCGGGGAAATATGACAGAGTGGTTCCTTTCCGGACCCGAACGGAGGAGATTCGGGCACTTCATGACCAGGGCTTTGAGAAGCTTTTCCTGCACTTGGACGGCTGGGGCGATCCTGGATACGACAACCAGCATCCGGATTATCTGCCTCCCTGTGTGGAAGCAGGCGGCTGGGAAGGGATGAAGGAACTGGCTGATACCATGCATGACTGCGGTTATCTGTTCGGCATTCATGACCAGTACAGAGACTACTATTTCAACGGAAAGACCTTTGACGCATCCTTTGGCTGCCTTCAGACGGACGGAACGATCCCTGAACACTCCCACTGGGCAGGCGGACATCAGACCTATCTGTGCGCCACTCAGGCTCCCTATTATGTAAAGCGCAATTTCTCGCAGCTTAAAGAGCATGGAATCGAGTTAGACTGCGCTTACCTGGATGTGTTCACCTGCAATGAGCCGGATGAATGCGCCAATCCCATGCACTATATGACCCGCAGGGATTGTCTGGAGTTCCGGGGCCAGTGTTTTGAATACCTGCTTTCCCAGGGCATTCTCCCCAGTTCCGAGGAGGTTTCGGACTGGAGCATGAGAAGTCTGGTTTTCTGCCATTATGCGCCTTATCAGTTTATGATGTACAAGCCCGGTTCGCCTCAGAAGGGAATCGCAGTTCCTCTGTTCAATCTGGTTTACCATGACTGTGTCATTGTTCCCTGGATGATGGAGAAGATGGACGCTCAAAACGATTACATGCTCTATGCCCTCCTCAACGGCGGCGCACCCTATCTGATCAGGGACGGCGCATACCCCGGAGTTGACGGCTCCTTTGAACCGGAGTTTACCTTTACGGAAAAGGAAGCTTATGAGCGCTGCAGAGTGGTGTCAAAACTTCACGAGCGTATCGCCTCCTGCGAGATGGTTTCCCATAAGCTGCTTACTCCTGACGGAAAACAGCAGGAAACTGTGTTCGGCGACGGCACCAGGGTGCGCATTGACCTGGAAGCCCAGACCTATGAGATCGGGCAGAGTTCGTGAAGTCCGAATGACTGAAAGCAAGTAAATTGCGGGAACGACAAGTAAAGTCTGCCAGCCCTTTTTGGAAAATAAATTTTCCGAAAAGGGCTGTACTGTTTTTTGATGCATTCCTCCCTGATTATATGACAGTTCTAGGCCCATGTCTTGGGCAGAGCGTTTCCTCAGCGTGTGTGTTCAGACTGTTTGTCTTTTCACAAAAGCATTTTCAAAATCGGTTGCGTCATCATAGAAAATGACATAATTACTTCTGATAACTTTCCTGTTTCCCGAAAAAACGCTGTTTTTCAAATAATGAATTCCTATTCAATAAGTGATTATATACAAATAACCGGTCAAAATGTTAATGTATTTGTAAAACAAAGACATTCGGGATACGGTTTCTATATTGAGCAGTTTTTGTTTGGAAAGTTCCTGTCTCGGAAAGTTTTTCGTCAGAAAGGAGAGTGCTGTATGAAAAAGAAGGAGTCCGGAGCCAGAACTGACAGCCTGACGCTGTCGAAGATCCGGAAATCAGTGAAAGACAATTGGGTATTATATTTGTTTCTGCTTCCGACACTGATTTATGTGGGTATTTTTTCTTATGCGCCTATGTACGGCATACAGGTTGCCTTTAAGGATTTTGTCCCTTCCAAAGGAATCTGGGGAAGCCCGTGGGCAGGGGGGAAATACTTTGAACAGTTTTTCCAAAGTCCGCGGTTTTGGGACTATGTGAAAAATACGCTTGGGCTGAGTCTCTATTCCCTGGCGGCAGGTTTTCCGATTCCCGTGGTGCTGGCTCTGGTCCTGAATGATATCCGCAGCACTAAGATGAAAAAATTTGCTCAGACGGTTTCCTATATGCCGCACTTTATTTCCATTGTGGTGTTGGTGGGCATGATGTCATCCTTTTTTTCACCCCAGTCAGGATTTGTCAATACATTGATCAAGGCGCTGGGCGGAGATTCTGTCTACTTTATGGGAAGCGCAAAATGGTTCAGACATATGTATGTCTGGTCAGGCGTATGGCAGAACGCGGGATGGGGATCCATTATCTATCTGGCGGCGCTTACGGGCGTCAGTCCGGAGCTGCATGAGTCGGCCATGATCGACGGGGCAAACAAGCTGCAGCGGATCCGCCATATTGACCTTCCGGCTATCATGCCTACAATGGCTATCCTGCTCATCCTCAATTGCGGCAGCATTATGAGCGTTGGTTTTGATAAGGTTTATCTGATGCAGAACGATCTGAATCTGGGGGTCTCCGAGGTTATATCTACTTATACATATAAGGTTGGACTTCTGCAGAAAAATTACAGCTATTCATCCGCCATAGGATTGTTTAACAATGGAATTAATTTTGTCATTCTGGTTGCGGTAAACAAGATTTCTGGAAAGCTTTCCGGCACAAGTCTGTGGTGAGGAGGAACCTATGAAGAAAAAGATGAAAATGG
This sequence comes from uncultured Acetatifactor sp., assembly GCA_910586515.1. Taxonomy (GTDB): domain Bacteria; phylum Bacillota; class Clostridia; order Lachnospirales; family Lachnospiraceae; genus Acetatifactor. Next base: position 8,078 of record CAJUGL010000039.1, on the reverse strand, counting down.
GGACGGGAGACAAAATATTTTATGTGCTTACACGGGGTTTGCTGGCAGCTTTTCTTGTCATTGTCCTGTATCCGATCTATTTTGTGGTAATTGCTTCCTTCAGCGATCCGACTTATGTCAATTCGGGAGAATTCCTTTTTTTTCCAAAGGGGTTTACTATGCTGGGGTATTCTCAGATTTTTAAGACGGCGCGTATATGGATCAGCTATGCGAATACACTCATTTATGTAACCTGCGGGACTTTACTGGGATTGGCGGCAAGCGTTATGGCCGGATATGCCCTCTCCCAGAAAAAGCTGTTAGGAAAAAGTGTTATTATGGGGCTTTTGGTTTTCACCATGTATTTCGGCGGCGGTCTGATTCCGACTTACCTTGTAGTCAAGGGAATACACCTGACAAACACGCGTACTCTGCTGATTATCATGGGCAGCATCAGCATTTATAACATTATTCTGATCCGTTCGTTTTTTGTGAGCACACTGCCTCAGGAACTTCAGGATGCGGCTTTTATCGACGGATGCGGAAACGGGCAGTACTTTTTCAAGGTTGCCCTGCCTTTGTCCAAGGCGATTCTGGCAGTGATCGGTCTCTATATTGCGGTGGCGCACTGGAATTCCTATTTTAGCGCGTTGATTTATGTGACAGACCGGGCCAAGCAGCCGCTTCAGCTTTATCTGCGGGAAGTCCTGCTGATGGCCCAGAGCACTTCCGATCTGATGGAGGTTGATCCTCAGGCGGCAGCGCAGCTGAACCGGATGGTGGAAGTCATTAAATACGGAATAATCGTGGTATCCACAGTTCCCATTATCTGCGTGTATCCGTTCCTGCAGAAGTATTTTGTAAAAGGAGTAATGATCGGCTCTGTGAAAGGCTGACAACAGGAAAAACGTATGTTGCCGCTTAGCTGTCACAGTAAGCGGGGTAATATAAATTTAAGGAGGAAATAGGATGAAGAGAAAGAAGATCATTGCATTGCTGTTGGCGTCGGCAATGGTTTGCAGCATGGTAAGCGGCTGCGGCAAGGAAGAGGGGAGTACGTCATCTTCGGCAACGGGGGAGAGCGTGGCTGACAGTGAATCACAGTCTCAGGAAACGTCTGCTTCTGCGGAGGAAGGGGAGACAGAAGAGAGAGAACTGCTGCCTGACGGCAATACCTATGCCACAGGTCTGCCCATCGTCAAGGATAAGATCACGATCCGGATTGCCCGTGGACAGAATGCCCTGGATTCCGGAACGGACACAAATGAGAAGCCTATTATGAAGCTTATGGAGGAAGCCACCAATATCCATATCGAATGGATAGATGTACCGTCAGGAGACGGTTTTGCCGAGCAGATGAGCATTCTCCTGACAACGGATATGCCGGATGCTTTTATGGGCGGAGTGGGCGACACGGATATCATGAGAGATTACGATTCCTTTGTGCCGCTGAACGATCTGATGGAGACCTATGCTCCGCATATCATGGAGACTTACAATAAGACAAATGGCGAGGCCATTTCTACGCTGACCTATCCCAACGGCAACATCTACAGTTTTATGTCCAGCGTATACACGCAGCACACCAGCTGGACCATCGGCGTTCAGTTCATCAATAAAAAATGGCTGGAAAACGTGAACATGGAGATACCCAGGACTCTCGATGAGTTCTATGAGGTGCTTAAGGCGTTTAAGGAGATGGATGCAAACGGGAACGGGGATCCCAATGATGAAATTCCCCTGGGTTACTGCCAGAATAATTTCCAGGCGCGTCTGCTCCAGTTTATGGGGGCCTTTGGGTTCAATGACAACTTCCGGATTGAAGACGGAAAAGTGATTCCCACCGCAAATACGGATGAGTACCGTCAATTCCTGGAATATTATAATAAATTGGCGTCGGAGGGACTGTTTGACATCGAAGGATTTTCTCAGACTGACCAGCAGTTCATGGCAAAGGCCAAGCAGGGGCTTTACGGTTCTTTCTATGCGTGGACGCCGGATACCATCATTGACGACGAGGAGCTTGCCAGTCAGTATGTGCAGCTGCTGCCCATGACGGCTCCCGGGCTGGAGGGGAAGGAGACCGTCTACGGCACAGTGAACCGGTTCATGGGTAATATCAATGGTTTCGTCATAACCTCTGCCTGTGAATATCCCGAGGCGCTGGTGCGCTGGTATGATTACATGGGGAGCAGCACGGAAATGAAGCAGACTGCGCGCATCGGCGAAGAAGGCGTTATGTGGGAAATGCGGGACGGAAAGGTTTATGAACTCCAGAATCAGGGGGCTGACTTTAATTTCCAGAATGCATGCTATACTTACGGGCTTATGCAGAGCTGTCCCGTACTGCTGTATCCGGATGAAACGCCTGTGCTGGACGAGGAGACGTCGCCTCAGAACTACGCCCGAGACTGTTATGTGACCGCAGTGGAGGACTGGATTCTGGAGGAAGGACTGATGCCAAGCAGGATTGCTACGGAAGAAGCCACTCTGGAGCTGGCTTCTTATGAGACAGACCTTCTGAATTATATTTCAAATTTCACTGCCGACGCGATTATGAATGGCGTGACGGACGCTTCCTGGGAGCAGCATCTGACGGATCTGGAAAAATACAGATACAGCGACTGGATTGAATGGAAGCAGAATTATTTGGACGGTAAGTTCTGATAAATAGATAAAAGGCTGTAGGATACTGGAGGATTTATGGTGCAGAAAGAAAACACAATGTTTGACAAAACGCTTCTTCGATATGTATGGAGTTTTCTGTTGGTGCTCCTGCTTCCTTCCGGTATCCTGTTTTTGATTTGCAACCAGTATTTCTTTTCCCGTTATCAAAATGAGGTTTTGGAGCATTACCATACCGAGATTGATAATCTGGATACGGAAATTGTCACCCATGTACAATGGATGCGCACGATTGCCGGGCAGCTTGCAAATCTGCAGACCTGCCAGTATGATAACATCAGGGAAGATGCGCCTAGCTACTCCGGCATTATCAATACGTTTGTCAGTATCGTATCCCCGCAGAAATTTTTTTCTTCTGTGGGGTTTTACAGCGTTTCCTTTCCGGATACGATCTTTACGAATCATGGAACCTATAATCTGCGGTATTATAAACGGTACATCGGTTCTGAGGAGGAATTTTCGGATTTAAAGGAGATGACGGAGAAGCTGACGGGAGAGAAGTGGTTTGCGCCGGGACAGATCAGGACATCCGCGGGGGAGGAGGGCAATTACTGTGAATTTGTGATTCCGGTCCCTCATTCCCGCACGGATTATGTGAATTTTACCATTCCCGAGCAAAGTTTTCGGCGTCTTACTTCAGATGCGGAGTTTGTTATCCTGGACCAGGATGGGCATATGCTGTATGCAAGCTTTCCGGCTGAGAAATCCTTTTGCGAAACGGTGGTAGATTCTGCGGGCATGTCTGTCAACCTGGGAGACGGCAAAGTTCTTTTCAGCAAGCGTTCCCTGGAGACCGGGCTGTATGTGGGGCTTTTGTTTCCGGAGGAGAGACTTCTCCAGCCCATACGGGATATGCAGCGGTTGTTTCTTCTGATTTTCCTGGTGCTGTTGGTATTGGGCGGAGGGCTTGTGTTCTTTATGGCCATGTTGAATTACGCGCCGGTAAGGAAGCTTTCCGAGACGGCAAGCCGGTGGGTTTATGATATTCCCAAGGGGCTGAGCAGGATCAATGCCACGGACTATGCGCTTGAATGTATGGGAGGACGGGTGAACAGCCTCCAGGAATCGGTCCGCATACAGCATGCGATTTTCGGACTGATTTACGAGAGGGGGAAAGATGAAGGGCATCTGAGGGAAAATCTGCGCAATGCAGGGCTTCCGGAAGAGGCCGAAGGGTATTGTGCCGTGCTTGTACACATGGCAGGTTCGCATCAGAAAGAAGCCGTCACAGGGCAGTTTGACCGAATATTCGGTTCTCACGTCTCTGTCAGCGGAATGGAATATCTTGCAGGGAACTGCTGGCTGTTTCTGATGGCCTGCACGGCCCCGGAGATTCGTCTTGTTCCGCTTTTGGAGCAGACTGCGGAAGCCCTGGCGGACATGAGCGGATATCCCTGCAGGATTGTTGCGGGAAAGCTTTGCAGGGATGTCAGGGGACTGCAGGTTTCTTTCCGGCAGGCGATGCAGCTGCAGCAGGGGATTCCGGACAGTACGGAGGTTTTTGTCTATAAAGAGGAGGACGCGGCAGAATTTTTCTATCCGAATATGGAGCTCCAGGCGCTTTACCGATCGCTTGTACAGCCGGATACGGATAAGTTTTCCCTGATGTATCAGACATTGACGGATACTCTGCACAATGAAGCGCTCCCTTCTTTTACCGTAGGGTCCGTTTATTGTGATATCATCAATTTCTGTCTTATGGGAATTCAGGGGCTCTGTCCCAATGCACCCGAATTGAAGGCGCTTTATTCCGGCTTAAGCTGTGATATGGATGTGGCCGCTCTGGCAGAAATGGCGGACAAGGTGAGACACACGGCCCTGGAACTGGCCTGTGGGCTGCAAAGCAGGCGGGAGGAGGCGGACGAAACGATTACGCGGGTTCTTCAGTATATTGATGACAATTTCAGGACGGAGGATATGAATGTCAGTTATGTCGCCCAGGCCTTCAAGCTGTCAGTATCGAATTTAAGCCATCGCTTTAAGGGGCAGACAGGAAAGAATATTTCGGATTATATCAGGGAGAAGAGGCTTCTTTATACAAAGGAGCTTCTCCGAAATTCCGATCTGACCGTGAAGGATATTGCGGAACGACTGGGATACGCGCAGCCGTCTAACTTTATACGGAAATTCAAGACACAGACAGGGATGACTCCCAATGAATTTCGTTCCCTGAAGGAAGAGGAAAAAACTATGGTATCCGACGACAATAACTGATTCCGGCTGTATATAGGAAAAAACAGACGAAAAAGGAGAGATTATGCCGAAAAAACCTAATATCATTATGATTATGACCGATGAAATGAGAGGGGACTGTATGGGATATGCAGGACATCCGGATGTAAAAACGCCGTATCTGGATACCCTGGCTGCCCAGGGGATCTATTATCCAAATGCCTATTCGGCCTGTCCCAGCTGCATTCCCGCAAGGGCTTCGCTCTATACCGGATTGTCCCAGGAGCATCATGGCAGAGTCGGATATGCTGACGGAGTGGATTGGAATTATCCTGTTACCATGGCCGGAGAGCTGGCAAAGGCAGGCTATTATACCCAATGTATTGGAAAAATGCATGTGCATCCGCTGCGGAGCATGATGGGTTTTCATCATATTGAGCTGCACGACGGACATCTGCATTATTACCGCAGGCCGGAAACCCGTTATGGGGAGGATCAGCGCATTGCGGATGATTACTATTATTGGCTGCAGGAGCAGAGAGGGCCTGCCTGTGATGTCACTGACAGCGGAATGGACTGTAATTCCTGGATGGCGCGTCCCTGGCCCTATGAGGAATCGCTGCATCCCACCAATTGGACGGCAGCCAGAGGAATCGATTTTCTGCGCAGGAGGGACAGGCGCATGCCCTTTTTCCTGATGCTGTCATTTGTGCGGCCCCATGCGCCCTATGATGCCCCGGCCTGCTATTTTGACCTGTATAAGGATCGGGATCTGCAGCTGCCCCTGGAGGGGGACTGGGACAGAAACGATTTGGGGATGGACGGCAGAGTGCATAATTCCTATACGGGTCCGGAAGATCCGGAGCTGATCAGACAGCAGCAGGTTGGCTATTATGCCTGTATTACACATGTGGATCATCAGATTGGCAGATTTCTGCAGGCGCTGCAGTTAAGCTGCGCAGAGGAAGAAAATGTGATCCTTTTCACTTCCGATCATGGGGAACTGCTGAGCGATCACAATCTGGTCCGGAAGAGCTATCCATATCAGGGAAGTATACATATACCAATGATACTGCATGGCCCCAGGTATTTGATCGGAGGGAATCAAGAGGTTCGTGATTCCCTGGTTGAGCTGAGGGATGTTATGCCAACTTTGCTGGAGATCGCAGGAGCGCCATCAGCATCTGTAGATGGATTCAGCATGATCGGAAACGGCTGCGCGCGGGAATATCTGCATGGGGAGCATACACATGGCAGAGATTCCAATCATTTTATCGTCACCAAGTCCGATAAATATATCTGGTTCTCCCAAACCGGAAGAGAGCAGTATTTCCGGCTTGATATAGACCCGGAGGAATCGCATGACAGAATTTCCAACGAAAAGGATCAGGACAGGATTTCTTACCTCCGCTCTCTGCTGATTCGGGAACTGGAAGGACGGGAAGAGGGCTACAGTGACGGAAAACAGCTGATTGTGGGAAGAACGCCCCAGGCGGTACTTCGATGTGTGCGGGAGGGGAGGACAGAATGTTCAGGGAAATCAGAGGAATAGAGGATGAAAGGATTTTAAGCGCCATACACAGGCTTCCTGCTTTTTATTTTCAGGGAGGGTGGGCGGATGGAATCCTTGTGGAGTTTTTCGGGCTGCCGGCCGGGGGAGAAGAGGCGCTGCAGATTACCCTGGAGGGGGACATCTGCCGGATCGGCTTTCGGGAGAAGATTCATTTGTTCCGGGCATTGGGAATACTGCGGGAGAATGGGGGAAAGACCCAGATGAACTATACAGAAAAAATGCATATCCCCAGGATAGGGGTTATGATTGACGCCTCCCGGAACAGTGTGCCCAATCCCGGATTTCTGAGAGATGTTCTGGACCGCATGGCGCTGATGGGGCTGAATTGCCTGATTCTGTACATGGAGGATGTGTATGAGCTGGAGGGAGAGCCGCGTTTCGGCTATATGCGGGGAGGCTATACCCGGGAGCAGCTGCGGCAGTTGGACGACTATGCGCATCAGTACGGCATCAGCATAGTGGCGTCCATACAGGTTCTGGGACATCTGGAAAAAGTGCTTCGGTTTCCGGAATATGGTTCCCTGCAGGACAGTCCCTCCTGCCTGTTGGTCGGAGAGGAGAAAACCTATGAGCTGATCGGGAAGATGCTGCAGACAATAATCCAGTGCTTAAGGAGCCGGATGGTCATTGTGGGCATGGATGAAACCCATGGCCTGGGGGAAGGGCGGTACCGGCAGAAAAACGGAGTCCGCAGGCCCCTGGATATTTTCCTGGAGCATCTGCAGCGTGTCCATGTCCTGGCCCGGGAGAACGGACTGGAAATCGCCCTTTACAGTGACATGCTGTTTTCCTACAGCTCCCCAAGGCATGTTTATCTGGACCCGGGGGAGGCGCCGGACCCGGAGATATGCGCCAGGATACCGGAGGATGCAAGTCTGATTTACTGGGATTATTATTCCCGGGACCCTGGTCTGTTGGACGGAATGATGAAAAGGCATCGGGATACGGGAAGGGCCATCTATGCGGGGCCGCTGCTTTCTGTCTCGTCTTTCTGCGTCAACTACCCGTTTACCTTCCGGACTGCGGAGCCGGCGCTGAAGGCGGTAAAAAAATATCAGATTCCCATGGCTTACGGCTGTCTGTGGCATGACGACGGAGCGGAGTGCTGTGACTGGCTGGGACTTCTGGGAATGCAGTATTATGCGGAGAGCGCTTACCGTGAGGACTCGGTTGGCCGTGAGGTTCTGGACGCCCGCTTTGCCGCGTGTACCGGATTATGCGCAGGGTGGTTTGCGGACGCGGCGTTTCTGGATGCAATTCCCTGCAGCAATCCGGAGAACCGCTGGCCGCCCAATCCCTCTAAATATCTGCTCTGGCAGGATCCTCTGGAGGGACTGTATGACGCGGATCTGCAGGGGCTTGGGCTGGATGCGCATTATGAGAAAACTGCGCAGCTGTTGGAGGCGGACCTGGAAAAGGCAGGGGAGGAGGGGTGGTTTTTACAGGTTCCCCTGCTTCTGGCCAGGACACTGCAGCTGAAGGCCGCTCTGGGGGAACGGCTGCATCAGCACTATAAAGACAGGGACCGGGCTGCCCTTGGAACAGATGCGGAACAGATGGGAGAATTGCTTGAACGGGTGAAAGAACTGCGGATTGCCCACAGGCAGCAGTGGATGCAGACCTGTTCTCCCTTTGGCTGGTCCCGGCTGGATCTCCGCTACGGAGGGCT
>CAJUGL010000038.1 GCA_910586515.1 uncultured Acetatifactor sp. | reverse complement strand
GGCAACCGACACCAGAGCAGTCCGTAAAAATGTCTCACTTCCTGCATGGATGGCCGCCCTGGCAGAAAAGCGTGGGGTAAACTGCTCCCAGGTTCTCCAGGATGGACTTATGCAGCTGCTTAATGCCAACCATGCAGGATAAGGCCGCTTTGGAAAGAAGACGGCACTGGTTATTCCTATATTTATAAAACGGTTACAGCTGATGCAATGCAAATTCCGGACGGCCCCTTGCTTAGAGCCGTCCACCTCTGTAATGCTCTAGCGCAGGCGGAATGTTTTCACCAGCTGCCTGAGCAGACCGGCCTGGCCGCTGAGTTCTTCACTGGTAGCCGAGCTTTCCTGGGCCGTGGCGGAATTCGTCTGGGCAACGCTTGCGATCTGGCTGATCTGGCTCTGGACCTGTTCCATGGCCTCCGCCTGGGTCCTGGCATCCACGGCGATATCGTTGATGGTTCCCACGATTCCCTGGGCCTGGGTAACCGCGCCCTCCAACTGCCTGGCCGTTGCGTCCGCAATCAGCGCTCCCTCTCCCACAGCGGCGATGGAACGCTCGATAAGAACCGCCGTAGAGCGGGAAGCTTCCGCCGTCTTGCCCGCCAGGTTTCTGACCTCCCCGGACACCACCGCAAAGCCCTTGCCTGCCTCTCCTGCCCGGGCAGCCTCCACGGAAGCATTCAGCGCCAGAATATTGGTCTGAAATGCGATATCCTCTATGGCCTTAATGATTTTCCCGATTTCGCTTGAACTGTTGTTTATCTTCTCCATGGCAGCCATCATTTCCTGCATTTTCTGATTGCTCTCCGTCAGCTGCCTGCCCATTTCCCCGGCCTGCTGCTGCGCCTGGCCCGCATTGTCCGCCGTCTGCCTGATCCGGCCCGCGACTTCCTCCATGGCGCTCTCCAGCCCTTCCACCGCGCCTGTCTGGGCCACGGACCCCTGGCTCAATCCCTGGGCCGCTGCGGACATCTGGGCCGCCCCGCCTGAAACGCACTCGGAGCTGACCACAATCTGGCTTATGGTTTTGTCAAGCTTCCCGAGAATGTCGTTCAGGGAAGTACGGATGGCAGCAAAATCCCCCACATATTCCTGATTGCTCTGAACCGTCAGATCTCCCTCCGCTATGGCCTCCAACATTTGGGAAATCTCTCCTATGTAGCTGCGCAGACGGCTGATGGTCTGGTCAAAGCTCTTCGCCAGAACGCCGATCTCATCATTGGAATAAACGCCTGCCTGCATATTCCGGTTCATCTCAAGCCCCAGATTCCCCTGCTCCAATGATTCCGCCAATACGGTCAGGCGGTAAAGCGGCCTGGAAACCGTCTTCTTCAGGTAAGCGCCTACCACAAGAATTCCCGCAATAATCAGCGCCATGCCCACGAGGAAGGACAAAAATATCGTGAGATTGATCTGCCTGGCCACATCCGCCATGGAAATCCCGGCGAAGATCAGCCCGTTTATCCTGCCTTCCCCGTCCCTTGTGGGCACATAGGAACATAAATGATTTTCACCCAGAATAGACGCCTGGCCCACATATGCCTGCCCCTGCTCCAATACCACCCTGGACAGCTCATCGGAAAGCCTGGTGCCCACGGCCCGCTGTCCGTCCTGTTGGATTGTGGTATAGGCCCTCTCGTCTCCGTGGAATATGGTAAATTCACATCCCATCTGGCTGCTGAGGGCATCCAGAAGCTCCGTCTTGTCCTCCGGCCCTGTATAATTCTCCAGTTCATAGGCCAGTACATTGGTTCCGCTTACACATACATCCTGCATCATGGACATGGTAAGCCGGTAAAACATCAATACACAGAGCATCACCACTACGATTATGCTCACTCCAAGCATCAGCGCCACCAGGTTCCCCACCTTACGGCCGATTCGTTTGCCTTTCCGTACCGATTTAGAATGATTCTCGTCCATCTCTACACTCTCCGTCTAATTATAATTGAATCCCCGGAACCCGCTGCCTTTCTCCGCCCAAGGTTCCGAAAGGTTTTCCGCGCTTCCGCACGGATATCCCCGGGTTTTTGCCGTTCATGGCTCTGAAACACTTTGCCGGAAACTCCCTCTCCGGCCCGGCTCCTGTCCGTACTATCCGTTTTTCATCTTTTCATTTCTCCTTTCCCGTTTGTTTTTCATAGACATCCCCCCAATAAAACACCACAAAAAACAAGGCTTCCGCCCTGTTTTCCAGATGTGGCATTTTTATGATGTTGAGGTCAAAGTCTGTATGCCACATAGGAACCTACAATCTGTCCGTCCTCCATTTTTACAGGTGATATGGTAAATCCGTTTTTCACCCAGAGCATGTGGGACGGCAGATTGTTCATATCACAATACGCCCTGACCTGATAGCTACCCTGTTCCCTTGCAGTCTCCATGCACTTTTTAATCATCAGACTGCCTATCCCTCTGCGCCTGTTCTCCTCCCGAAAGACTTCCACTACGTTGACAAACTCCTCTGTCTTACCCACAGGAACCGGGATTTCCCTTCTGAAGGACCAGCAAAAACCCTCTATTTCACTGTTTTCAAGGGCAATGACCAAACTGCCTCCAGAGCGCATTACCTGGGAAGTATAGGGATATTTTGTTAAAATCAGTTCTTTTTCTTCATCCGTTCCCATTCTGACATCCATTTGACTTACCTCCAGACGTATTTTCTTTTCTTTTACGATGTTGGGGACAAAAAGTGTTTTGCAGGGCCTTTAGACCCTGATATCTTTTTAACAGTATATCACAAATGCCTGTTCTGTTGCAATATTTTGCTGCAAAATACCTCCTCCAATACCTCATCTCAAAAAGACAAAAGGCAACAGTTCAGGCCGCCTCTGCTTGCTGCTTTTTATTGACGTGCAGAATTTCCCGTGGTATCCTTGATGGTGGAAGGATAGTAAAATACACAATGACGCAAGGCGATCGGGTAACCAGGCCTGGATGAAGCATGAATCTTGTTCGTTGTGGTTAAACTTAGAGCGTTTAAATCTTTGAAGGAGGTATTTACTATGGAATATGTTATCAATTTCACATGGGACAATGAATCTGGTGTATGGATTGCCACCAGCAACGATATCCCTGGCCTTGTCCTGGAATCAGGATCATTTGATGCACTTCTGGAACGTACAAGGTTTGCAGTACCTGAACTTCTGGAGCTGAATGCAGTTTCCGCCCAACCCCTTTCCCTGACTTTCAGGTCAGAGCGTCACGAAAGGATGGTAGGAAATGGCTGAATATGAAAAACAGGTACGCAATATCCTCTCACAGAATGGATGTACCTTCGTCAGACATGGGAAAGGTGACCATGATATCTGGTACAGTCCGCTGTCAGGGCGGCATGTCACTGTTGATACAAAAATCAAGTCACGGCATACTGCGAATGCTGTCTTGAAGCAAAGCGGAATAAATTTCAAGTTTTGAAATTTCAAGTTTTGAACCAAACAAAAGGCAGCTGCCCTGCAAGACAGCCGCCTCTGCTGCATCCTAACGCAACGCATGCCTTTTCTTTTCAATCATTCTCTCCACACCCCGGAAGCCACAAAATGCTCCGCCTGGGCCGAAGCCCTCTGAATCACCGCCTGGTCATACCCCATCAGCTCCAACAGCCTGATGGCGTTCCTGGTGGTGGCCTTCCCCTCCTTCAGCCTGTAATTGAAGAAAATATCCCCTTCCCGCACCTCTTCCTCGAAGTGATAATTGTCAAACTCCTTCTGCAGCAGTTCCGTCAGCTCAATGTCATGGGTGGCCGCAAAGCAGAGGATTCCGGAACTGCCCAGGGACTTCAGAATCTGCGTGGAAGCCGCGATGCGTTCCACCGTATTGGTTCCCCGGAGTACCTCGTCCACAAAGCAGAGAATCCGCCCCTTCCTCTGGGCCGCCGCATCCAGTATACGTTTCAGCGCTTTTATCTCTACGATATAATAGCTCTCCCCGGAACCCATGTCATCCCGCAGAGCCATAGAGGAATACACCTGGAAAAAAGGCGCCCTGTAGCGCGCAGCAGCACAGGTGTGAACGGTCTGGGCCAGAATGGCATTCAGGGCAACCATTTTCAGGAAAGTCGACTTGCCGGAAGCGTTGGAGCCGGTGAGCAGCACGCCCCTCCCTGCCGCAATCCCGTTCTTCACCGGGTTGTTCAGCAGGGGATGATATCCCGCTTCCAACACTATCTCTTCCTCCCCGGTAAATTCCGGCACACACCATTCTCTACCGGCTTCCGTCCTGTCCGGTCTGCCCTGACGGGATGCGGCTTCCACTGGCTCCCCATTCCCCTCTGCACCGTCTTGACGGGATGCGCCTTCCACTGGCTCCGGATTCCTCTTTGCCCCGCTCTGACGGGATACGGCTTCTCCCGGCACCGGATTCCGCTTTTCTCCCTCCGCCCCGGATGCCTCCAGGGAGATCCGGAAAATACCTATGGCAATGGATGTCTCCACATATCCCATCACCTGAATCAGCGTATCCACATCCTCCTGATGCCCTCGCAGCACCCTCAGCATACCGTTAAACTTGATCAGATCCACATGGAAAACCATACGGACATAGTCCATGAAAATGGCCAAGATATCCCCGGAAGCATTTCCACGGTAGGGCGACATAACCCAGCCGGAATTGCGTTTCATCCCCTGAAGTCCCGACCTGGCCTTCCTAATCCGCTCCCACTCCCGGCTGCACACAGGCGCATGAACTTTTTCCAGGTCCCCGCAGCTTTGCATCAGGCGCATAATATAGGAAAAACTGGTGATATAGGGATCGATCTCCCCTTTTTCCTTAAAATACGACACGATATTGTAAATAACCAAAACCGCTATTCCCAGAATTGCAGTGGAAAAATTCACCCACAGCAAACCGATCAGGGGCAAAAACAAAACATCGCAGAGAATATGCTTTCTGCTTGACCGCTCACCCAGAAGGTCCAGATTGTCAAGGTAATCATAGAGGGAATACTTTCCCGTGTAACCCAGTTTCCTGGCTGCAAGCTGCACCTTCACCCGCTGATCCGGATGCTCCATGAAGAAACATATGGTCTCCTCCAGATGCGCCGGTTCCTCCCCGCTCTGCCGCAGCGTCCGCAGTGTATAATATAAATACTCCTCCCCGGAAGCGGAAAGGGTATAATTCATTCGTTTGAAAATTTCATCCATCCCCAGGTCATTCCAGGTGATATCGTCCAGCTGTCCTCCCGTCTCATGTCTGCGGAAATAGCTGTCCATCCTGGCAAACCGTTCCAGGGCATACTCTTTTTCGTTTAAACTGCAGAAATCTTCCCGCAGCCTGGCGATAAACCTCTGCTCTTCCTTTCGGGACCTTACGGCCTCCATCCCAAAAATCACCGCCACAAAAACCAACATGGCAGCCATGAAAACCAGGTATTCCATATACCCCTATCCTCCCGTTTCTTCCATTTCTTCCATATAAAATATACTATAAAATATATCGAACTAAAGATACCGTTCAGACCGTACGCTGAACCATTCCCATCCCCGCTGCTGCCCCGTCACGCCAATGCGACGGCGGCCCGTGGTCTGCCTTTGTTCTCTTAAAAGTAAATTTTCTCCTTATTTTTCTCCTTATTTCACCATACAGCTGAATTCACTTGATATTACGGCCTGCATAGTGTTACAGTCTGCATGACTGCCTGCTCCACTGATCAAGATTACTTACTTTATCCACCGGCAGGCAGTGCCCGTCTTTCCCGGGCACCCCGTCAAAAGAGAAGGACCGGCAAAAGCGCGCCGGCCCTTTTCCCGCCTACAGGAAAATATACTTGAGAATAAACAGCACCGTCAGCACATACATCAGGATGCTCACCTTGCCCTTGGCCTTTCCCGTGCACAGATGCAGAATCGTCCAGGAAATCACGCCCATGGCGATACCCTCGGAAATGCTGTACATCAGCGGCATGGAAAGAATGCACAGAAATGCGGGAATGGCTTCCACCATGTTCTCCCAGTTAATCTTGGCAACGGAGGCGATCATATAAAATCCCACAATGATCAGGGCTGGAGCCGTTGCAAAGGAAGGAATGGTGAGAAACAGGGGAGAGAAAATCACGGACAGCAGGAACAGCAGTCCCGTAGTCACTGCGGTCAGTCCGGTTCTTCCGCCTTCCGTAACGCCGGACGCGCTCTCCACAAAAGTGGTGGTGGTAGAAGTACCCAATACCGCTCCGGCACTGGTGGCAATGGCATCCGCCAGAAGTGCGCCCTTGATCCTGGGCAGTTTGCCGTCCTTATCCAACATATTGGCCTTGGAGGACACACCGATCAGCGTGCCAAGGGTATCGAAAATATCTACAAATAAAAACGCAAAAATGACTACAATGAATTCCGTCACATTTTTCAGCGCCCCGAAATCTGCCTTGAATACCTGCCCGAAGGTTTTTCCCAGAGAAGAAAAATCAAAGGAGACAAATGCCGTCGGGATTACGGAATACATGCCCAGTTCCGGATTGGGCTGATACAGCCCCGCAAGTTCGCAGACAATGCCCAGAACCCAGGTCAGCAGGATACCGAAGAGAATGCCTCCCTTCACCTTTTTCACCAAAAGGAATCCGGTAATCAGCACGCCCACAAGCGCCAGAAGCGCACCCATGCCCACGGAACTGAAATCCGCCTTGAAGTTCTGGTAGCTCACCAGTGTGGAATCATTGTTTACCACAATCTTTGCATTCTGCAGGCCGATAAAGGCAATGAACAGACCGATGCCTGCGCTCACCGCGGATTTCAGCGTCATGGGGATGGCATTAAAGATGGCCTCCCTGACATTGGTCACCGACAGCACAATGAAGATCAGGCCTTCCGCAAATACAGCCAACAGGGCAATCTGCCAGGAATACCCGTAAGTGATGACCACCGTATAGGCGAAATAGGCGTTGAGACCCATTCCGGGAGCCAGTGCAAAGGGGTAATTGGCAAGCAGCGCCATCAATACGGTGCCCAAAAAAGATGCCAGTGCCGTTGCCAGCAGCACTGCATTCGCATCCATTCCCGAAGCGGAAAGGATACTGGGATTCACGGCAAGAATATACGCCATGGTCATAAAGGTAGTGATACCCGCCATAACCTCTGTCTTCACATTCGTGCCGTTTTCCTTCAGTTTGAAAAACTTCTCCAACATGTTTTTCCCTCCTGTGTAGTTTGATATAACAATCAGCAACATATCATAAAACGCATATCCCACACCCGGACCCTGCCGGAAAAGCCTGCTACGTGTGTAATATACGGTTTACAATCCTCTCACACCTGGCGTAAATATCCTCCCGGCTTTCCCCTACATGAAATTCACCGTCAAGGTACAGAATCCTGCCGTTTACCATGGTCATGCGGATATTGGACTTGCTCCCGCTGTACACCAGATTCTTGGGTATATTGTGAATGGGCTGCATATTGGGCTGATGCAGGTCAACGAGAATCAGATCCGCCAGTTTTCCCGCAGCCAGTCGGTCCGCCTCCTCAAGCCCCATGGCGCCTGCGCCTCCCGCCGTGGCCATGCGCAGCACCTCCGCCGCATCCAGACTGGCCGCATCGCCCTCCCTGATCTTGCTCAAGCCAGATACCAGGAACATTTCCCGGAACATATCCAGACAGTTATTACTGGCAGGCCCGTCCGTGCCCACAGCCACGGGAATACCCCTGTCCACATACGCCGCAATGGGCGCGATTCCACTGGCCAGTTTTACATTGGAGGCCGGATTTGTCACCACATACAATCCGCGCCGTTCGAAGACATCCATGTCTTCTTCCGTCATGTGGACACAATGGTAACCGCCCCCGCCGTATTCGAACATCCCAAGGCTGTCCAGAAATACCGCAGGCGTCATCCCGTAACGCTGCCTGCATCCCTCCACCTCCGCCTTTGTCTCCGCCAGATGGGTAAATACCGGCTGCCTGTATTTACGGGCAAGGCCCGCCACCCCCTTCAGCAGCTGGGCAGAACAGGTGTATTCCGAGTGAAAACCAAACCTGTAGCTGATCAGCGGATTCCCGTCATTCCATTTCAGATATTCCTGCTCCTGCTGCTCCAGGGAGGAGGTAAAATCGTTCAGGCCGCTTGTGAGCACACACCGCATCCCCATATCCACACAGGCCCTGGCCGTGGCCTCCGGCTGCAGGTACATGTCAAATATGGCGGTAATCCCTGATGTAAGATACTCCAGAACCGCCAGTCTCACCAGATGATACATATCCTCCCCGGACAGCCTGGCTTCCATGGGAAACACCTTCTCCTGAAGCCACTGCTGCAGCGGCACATCGTCTGCATAGGAACGCAGAAACGTCATTGCCGAATGAGTGTGGGCATTTTTAAAACCCGGCATCAGCAGATCGCCCCTGCAGTCCAGTTCCAAATCCCAGGGAATCTCCGAGGCCCTTTCCCCCACATCCGGCCTGTCCTCCGTCACATACACAATCCTCTCGTCCCTCACCCACACTTCTCCCCAAAACACGCCCTCTTCCCCTGTCAGAATACGGGCATTGTACAGTCTGGTCCTCACCTGATAGACTCACCTCCAAATCCGAAAGGAAGCAGCTCCTGAAATTCATATGCCTTATAATCGGAAACGCTTCTCGCCACCAATACCCGGAATCCCTTCCCGGCAAACTCCTGCATCACCTGCCTGCAGATACCGCAGGGATAAGCGTACTCCTCCGGCGCGCAGCCCTCCATGCCCCCTGCGACGGCAATGGCGCTGAATTTACGCCTGCCCTGGCTCACCGCCCTGAAGATGGCAGTCCGCTCCGCGCAGTTGGCGGCGCCGTAGGAGGCATTCTCGATATTGCCCCCCTGGAAAATCTCCCCCTCTTCCGTCAGCAGCGCAGCCCCCACCGCATAATGGGAATAAGGGACATACGCCATGGCCCTTGCCTCCAACGCAGCCTTCACCAGTTCCTCATCCCGGGGATGCCCGGCCCTTTTCTTCTCTTCTCCGCCCATATTTTCACCTCTGTCCGGACTCACCCGGCTTCTTTCCCGTATGATTCTCAAAAACGCTGTCCCTTCCTGATTCCGAAGGAAACGGTTCCGCCCTGTCCGGCCTGCTATGCCAGTTCCTTCACCACTTCCGTCACCAGTTTTTTGAACTGGGGCGCCGCCAGGTCAGCCGCCTCCTGGACTTCCTTATGGCTTAGGGGATTTGCCGTCATTCCGGCCGCCAGATTGCTGATGCACGAAATACCGCATATCTTCATGCCCATATGATTGGCCGCAATAGCCTCCGCCACCGTGCTCATTCCCACCGCGTCACAGCCCAGCATCCGGAGCATGCGGATATCCGCCGGGGATTCATAGGAAGGCCCGGTCAGCTGCACATAGACCCCTTCCTGAAGGAAAATCCGGTTTTCCCTGGCCTTTCTCCGAATCAGCTTCTGCAGATCCCTGTCATAGACCTCACTCATATCCGGAAACCGGGTTCCCAGTTGGTCTATATTGGGTCCGATGAGCGGATTGGGGGCAAATGCCGCGATATGATCCTTGATCATCATCAGATCCCCTGCCTGGAAAGAGGTATTCACGCCTCCCGCCGCATTGGTGAGAAACAGCGTCTCCGCCCCCATAAGCTTCAGCAGCCGGATGGGAAGCACCACATCGCTGATGGGATATCCCTCATAATAATGCACCCTGCCCTTCATACAGGCCACGGGCACGTCTCCCACATAGCCGAAAATAAACTTTCCCGCATGTCCCGGCACAGTGGAAACGGGAAACTGCTCTATGTCCCCATAGGGCAGCTCATACTCCACACCAACCGTCTCCGCGAAATCCCCCAGGCCGGACCCCAATACCAACGCCACCCTGGGCACAAACTCCGTCTTCTGTCTGACATTTTCATAATACCTTAACAGTTTTTCGTACACCTCGCCCATCTCTCTCCGTCCTTTCCCCGAGTCAGCCCCTACTCGGCACTCAACTTTACAATAACCATACCGTCCACTGCCCGGACACTGCCCTCCGCCGGCCAGGAGGGCATCTCCGCGCTGCGCGCCAGGGCGTCTCCCATCCGTTCCTCCGGGATCTGGATATAATCCGCGCCCAGTGTGTGCAGAAACCCCAGAATCCGCCTGGTACTCCAGTAAAATTCCGGCTCCACCCTTCTGTCATGCTCAAAAAACGAAATTCCGATAATTTCTCCCTTGACACAGGCATGGTTTCCCGTAAATTCCCGGCTGCCCACAAAGAACACCGGCAGCTCCGCCTCTTCCCCTGCGGTCTCCGCCTCGATTTGTGAGATCACCGCCCTGCCCAAAGCGGCATCCTGCTCATAACGGCATCTGTCCGTATAATACAGCTTCCATGTCACCTTCGCCTGCTCCGCACCGCATACCAGGGAAACCGCCCCAATACAGAGCAATGCCGCCCGGAATATGCCTTCCCTCCGGACACGGACCTTCTGCAAAAGGACAAGCTTTATCCCAAGCCACCCCAGGAAGCCTGTCAGCGCCGGAAGCGCCAGTTGGGAACGCATGGCCGGCGTCCCCCCCAGAAGCACGGACATGAGAAAAGGCGTGGTCAGCAGCGCCCCGTAAAAAAACAGGACAACGCCCCCGTTTTTCCTCCCTTTCCTTCCTGGCTCCTTCAGGAACCACAGCAGCAGCCCCAAATCCGCCGCAGCCAACAGCCCAAGCCCCCAGTGATAAAAAACGGAATCATACCCGGTAAAAGCCTTCACCACATGGCCTGCAATACCGTGCAGACAGTCCTTCACCGAAGCATGCCCCCAGAAGATCTGATTCTCCAGATAGCTTGAGGAACCGAAAAAAAGCCTGGTAATCAAAGTATTCAGCAGAAATGCCGCCAGAAAAAGACCGCAGTGAAGAGCCACCCGCCTGACATAGGCGCCTGTTTTCACCTCTGCTCCCTCCGAAGCCTCCCGCAGCGCCTGCAGCAGCAGCATTGCAACGATTCCGAAAATATACATGACTACAAACGATTGATAAACAGAAAAGACCAACAGTAAGATACACACACTTCCCAGGGCATACCTCCATGCATGCCTGTCCACCCATTGGAAGGACAGATACATGGCTGCCGCTGTGAGAACCATGGCAAGACAGATTTCCATGCTCTGCAGCGAAAAATAAAACTGCTCTGCCATGGCCGGATGGGAGATCCAGAGCAGGCTGCCGCAGCCCCATGCCAGTCCCTCCTCCGTCTTCCCGCCTGTCCGGTCCCACAGCCGCAGAAATGCCGCCACCGCAGCCCCGAACAGAAGCAGCGTCATACTCCCGGCAAAATAAGGATTAAAATGAGCGTTGCCCAACACATATTTTAAAAACACAAGCCCCTGCCGCCCCGTATGCAGCCATCCGCCGTAAAAATCGTCCTGCAGATGCAGCAGGTCCTCCGTGTCAATACCGATTATACCTGCATTCAGCTTCGCTCCGTGTACCAAAAAGGCAAGCAGGCCGGTGACAAAAAGACAGCTGCGGTATTTTTTCAGATTTTCTTTCACACTTGCCTTCCCTTCTTACCCTTCCTTCTATCAAAGATAAAAAACTATCAAAGGTAAAACTATCAAAGATAAAACTATCAAAGATAAAAAAACAATAAATATAAAAAAAGAATAAACACATTATACAAAAATATAACGGAAAAAGCAATTCAATTATAATATTTTTCCAATATTGTCTTTTCTTCCAACACGGAATATGATACTATGGACTGGTTCTAACAAAGCCGAAGACTACAATGGTTAATAAATCAGAAAATCAGAAATATGCAGGTAAAGGAAATGAAACAGAAAAACAGAATCAACACCGCCATTACAATATGTTACTTTGCCCTGTACCTTGTCCTGGGGCTTTCCCTTCTCATCAGACAGCCCTTCGGCAATCCCCCGGATGAATACAACCGCTATCTCATCCCCCGGTACATTGCGGAACACGGAACCCTCCCCAACGGTTACGAGGAGAGTATCCGCATCCCCGGATACGGCTTTTCCTACGCCTTTCAGCCCATCCTCCCCTACATGTTCCAGGGATATGCCATGGGGTTTGTGAATCTGTTCACGGACTCCCAAACGGCCCTGCTTTACACGGCCCGGGGCGTTGACCTGCTGTTTGGCCTTCTGATGGCCCGGGTGGTTCTCCTTCTGGCCGGACAATGGTTTCAGGATGCGCGTTTCCGTTGGATTTTCGCTTTTCTTGCCACCTTCCTGCCCCAGGGTATCTTTGTACACACTTATGTCAACACGGATTCCTGCTGCATGCTGTCCATTGCCCTGATGCTGTACGGGCTGACCCTGGGCCTGAAGGATGCTTTCACGGCCCGTTCCTCCCTGATCATGGCTCTGGGCATTATCCTCTGCGCCCTGTCCTATTACAATGCCTACGGGTATATTCTAAGCTGTATTTTACTGTTTACCGTATTTTTTTTATCTGTATACAGAAATAAGCTCTGTTTTGATTACAAAAATTTTCTGAAAAAAGGCGTCCTTATCTCCGCTGTCGTCCTCTGCGGAATCGCCTGGTGGTTTATTCGCAGCGCCATCCTCTATGAAGGGGATTTCCTGGCGCTCCGCAGCCGGAATGCATGCGCCTCCCTCTATGCGCAGCCCCAGTTTCACCCGGATACCCGGGCAACCTGGATGAACCAGGGGTTCTCCCTGTTTGATATGATACGGGATTCGGACTTTATCTCCCTCTCCATGCTTAGCTTTATCGGTATGTACGGTCCCATGACAATGGTTACCTCCATCTGGGTTTACCGTTTTTATAAAGCGCTGTTCGGCCTGGGGGTGCTGTTCTGCGCCCTCCTCCAGGGTCCTGCCGCCCGGAACAGGGACAGGATGGAACCGGGCCGCAGATGGTTTCGGATTTTTTTTCATGTGAACATGGTATTCTGCATCCTGATGCCCCTGTTTTTAAGCCTGTATTATTCCTATTCCACGGACTATCAGCCCCAGGGACGCTACCTGCTGCCTGCGCTGCTCCCCCTGTGCCTCTATACGGTCCGGGGCATGGAAAAAATGTGCCGCCTGATCCTGTCGTCCTTCCTTCCCGGGAAGAAACGGCAGGAAATCCTTCTCACGGCCTTTTCCCTTGTACTCTGTGCAGTCATTGCAGGAATGCTGATCCTGACTGTATATGGCTATGCCTTTCCCTTCTATGACGCGCTTCCGGCGTCCTCCTGATCTTCTGTCTCCTGAACAGACATGCCCGCCCTGGCGGACGCCGCAGCAAAGAAACGCCATTCATGCTCCTGGCAAGCCGCCCTGTCGGACGCCGTCAGTTCTGCCGATTGGGAATCAGATGATGATACACACCATGCCCCCGTTGCTGTCGTTTACAATCTTCTGCATGGTATCCTGGAGCTTTAACTGACTCTCCTCCCCGATTACCGCCACCTTGGCCGTAATTCCGTCATTTACCAGTTGTTCTACCGTCTTTCCGAAAATATTCGTCTCCCAGATTCCCTTCTCCATATCCGCCTGATTGATGAAATGAATCAGGTCATTGGCCTGTTCCTGGGTTCCCACAATGGGAGCGATCTCCGTCTCGATATTGGCCCGGATCATATGGATGGAAGGACTGGATGCCTTGATCTTTACCCCGAACTTGTTGCCGTGCTTGATCAGTTCCGGCTTCTCCAGGCCGATCTCGTCCCTGTCCGGCGTCACCACTCCATATCCCTTGATGCGCACCATGTTCACCGCATCCAGTACCTTGGCATATTCATGCTTCATGGCCGCAAAGCTCTTCAGCTTACTGATGAGCTGATATTCATCGGTGATGGTCTCCCCCACCATGTCCGTGAGCATTTCATAATAATAGGATTCCTCCACATCCAGGGTGATGCGGATCACACCGTCCGAAAGGCTCACCGTGTCTGTCTTGCAGCGTTTTATGTACTCTCCGTCCATCTCCACCGGCTTCTTCAGCACATCCCGGATGGTGCCGTAGTCCTGCATCAGCCCCTTCACCCTTGTGATAATATCCTGCTTCATCCGGTTCTCCCAGGGCAGCATTTCCACCCACTTGGGCATGTAAAATTCCATGGAGGAGATGGGAAATTCATAGAGCACATTTTCCAACAGCATATGGATGTCTTCCTTTTTCAGCTGCTCGCAGTTTACGGTCACCGCGGAAACGCCGTATTTCTCGGTGATCTCCCCTGCCACCCGCTTTGCGTCCTCGGAGTAGGGCTTCTGGCTGTTCACCAGGACCAGAAAGGGTTTGCGGAGTTTCTTCAGCGCCTGGATGGTCTTCTCCTCCGCCTCCAGATAATTCCCCCTGGGAATCTCCCCGAAGCTTCCGTCCGTGGTAATCACCAGACCGATGGTGGAGTGATCGTTCATCACCTTATCCGTGCCGATTTCGGCGGCCTGGGTAAATGGGATCTCATAGTCAAACCAGGGCGTCTTTACCATCCGCTCCACGTCCTCCTCCATATGCCCTGCCGCCCCCTCCACCATGTACCCCACACAGTCAATGAGACGCACGGACACGGGAATCTCTCCGCTTAAGACTACATTGGCGGCTTCATTTGGAATAAACTTCGGCTCCGTGGTGGTGATGGTCTTGCCCCCGGCGCTCTGGGGCAATTCGTCCTGGGCCCTGTTTCTGGCATGCTCATCTTCCATATAGGGCAGAACCATTTCCTCCATGAAACGCTTGATAAACGTGGACTTACCGGTGCGCACAGGCCCCAGTACCCCTATGTAGATCTCTCCTCCCGTACGGTTCTTGATATCATTGTACAGGTCATAGGTATTTATTGTATCATTCTGCATAGAAAAACCTCCTACATATACTGCTACATGTATATGTAGGAGGCCCTGTAATTATGAAAGGGCGGCAGAATTTCCTGCTCTGTCTGCCCCTGCCCTCCGGGGCATCCGTTTTTCTTGAATCCCCAACCGGCAGAAATCCTTTTGTTACTCTTCCTTATCCGAATTCTTATCCAGATTGTCTTCCAGTTTTTTCAAAGTATGGGAAGCGAAATCTCTTCCGCCCATGCCGAAGGCAATGGCAAAAGCAACAGCAATAGCAGCCAGAACCAGTTTAAACGCGGCATTTACGATCTCTGCAGCAATGCCCAGCTGACTCAACACCATGAACACGCCCACTGTCAGCACCGCGCATTTTGCAATGGTTCCATAGAGGGCAAAACCATTTTTCCGCAGGCCCTTCTCCGCCGCGGAACCGGCCACAAAGCAGATGGCCAGAATCAGAACAGCGCTAAGCACTGCAGGCATGTAGCCGATCACAGCCGTACCGATCTCGGTCAGCACATCCAGTTTCAGGACATTGATTCCCTCCACCGCAAAGAAGATGACCACTACCGCATACACCACATTTCCAACCAGTTTGGAAAGGCTGAACTGATACTTGTCATTGTCAATCAGCGCAGTAAGCTTCGCATCCAGTCCGGCAGAGGCAATAAGCCGGGTCACAATCTGGCCCACAAATTTGCCGATCATACAGCCTATAATGATAATCACAAGGCCCACAAAAATATTGGGGATAAATCCGAAAATCTGGTTCAGCATATAGACTGCAGGCTGTGAAATCACATCAATGTTCAGCACGTCCAATGCCATCACAATCATGGGAATCAGAATCAGAACATAGACTATGTACGCCAGGGTTGAAGAGAGCTTTGCCGTACTGGTCACTTCAATGCCTGCCTTTTCCTGCAGCTTATTCACGTTCAGCCTGTCAAACAGGGGTACCAGGAGCTGACGCACCATCTTTGCAATAAAGAATCCGATTATCAGCACAATCACTGCCGCCACAATATTGGGCACATAGCCCCACACCGTATTCAGCAGGTTCGTAATCGGCGCAGACACATCCCGCATCCCCAGTGCGCTGAAGATCCCCGGCACAAAGAGCAGGAACACCAGTAAATGAACCAGTTTGCCGATGAAATCCCTTGTGCTGCCGCCTCCCGGCGAGTCCATCTTATCCAGAATCTGCCCTATTTTGCCCTTCCCCAACAGCTTCACCACTGCGGACTTTACCACAGCCGCCACCACAAAGGCAATCACCAGAATCAGCAGGGCGCTGACCACTGACCACACCCCTGACGCGATCGTCGCGGCAATCGTAGAAAGAAATTCCATATCTTTTCCTCCGTAACTGATTTGTATTTCATAGATAACTATGATGGTTTATTCTAGCACATTTTGGGCATTATCACAATAGGATAAATAAATTATCTGACAGAACATCCTTTTTCGGCAGGAATCAGAGCTGTCTCCCGAATATTTTAGTTGAATCTTCCATGCTGTTCCGATATAATAAATCTGTACTGAAAGTTAATTGTGCAAAATATACAGACTCTGTAAAACTTACGAAAAATGAGGTTACGCCATGGAACAGACCAGAAGAAATCAGGTCCTGGAAATACTGGATTATTGGAAGACAATAGAATTCCTGGGCCAGATCGATATTCCGGAGGAAAGTCCGGAGAATCAGAAAATCATCTCCAAATTACAGAAAGGGGAAACGGTCAGGGAAAATAAGATCGAACTCTTCTCTGACCTGAAGACACCTTTTCCTGATCTGGAGAAGAAACTGGAATCGGATGCCGGACAGTTCAAAGATTTCGCAGCCACAGGAGATAACATAACTTTCTGCATCGGCAGGACAGAGCGCAACAATATCGTGTCCTATCTGGAAAAGTTTATGGAAAACCCTCTGGAAAGCCCGGAGATCAGCTACCCGAAAAAGAGCGCCATCGCCTGGTTTTCCTTTCAGACCGATACGGAAGGCCTGTATCTGGCGGACAGCTTTCAACTCTCCCCCATTCTGTGGGCCATCTCCATATGGGAAAAGAGCCGTGCCCAGACCAGTCACAGCTTCTCCCTGAATACCCGGGAATATGATAAAATCGTGGAGACAATCGAAGCGGAACTCCAGGACCGGAATGTGGACAGCTTTCTCGCCCCTCTCTATGAAAAAATCCGGGCGGAATATGCGGCAGGCCCGTTTCCCGAGAAAAATCCGGCTTCCATAGGCTTCCTTGTGTATAGCAGATATGTCAGCGAAGAAAAGCGGGACGCAGACGAAGACCCTGCAGACTATGGGGACCTGGGGAAGAGTTTCTTTCTTAACGATATGATTCTCCTGGCAGACCTGATTGCCTCCGGGAAATTCGGAGACCACAGCGACTACGAAAAGGCAGTGGTCTCCTATCTGCTGGCAGGGTATGAGAAAACCAAAGCCGCGGATACCCTGCCCCGCACCATCATTTCCCCCGGGGAACCGGCTGCGGAAATGAGAAAATTTTTCGAAAAGGTCCTGCATGTGGCCAAAGCCCCCATGGGGAAATGGCCTGCCAAGTTTATGCCTGCCCTGATGCAGCAGGTTGCAGTCAATATCGCCATTGACAAAAGCGGCTGCACACCTGTCTTCTCGGTAAACGGACCGCCCGGAACAGGCAAAACCACGCTCTTAAAGGAGATTGTTGCAAGCAATATTGTGGACAGGGCACTGCTTCTGGCCCAAAACGGAACCGATCCGGACACGCTCTTTGAAAAGCGCTCCTTCACCCAGGGACCCCTGGGCGCTTACGGGCATGCCTATTTCCAGTATGCCCCCAATTATTACGCTATCAAAACAGATGCGGTGAATGATTACGGTATGCTGGTGGCCTCCTGCAACAATGCGGCAGTGGAAAATATCACAATTGACCTGCCAAAGGGAAAGGACATCCTGGAGAGCCTGGAAGCATCTCCGGATGATGATGAATCCGTGAAAAAGGGCCTGGAGGAAGTCCGTACCCTCTTTGACGTCCAGTGTTCGGAAGAGATCGAGACCATTACCACATACGGAAAAAGCCGGGAAGAGAAGGATATCTTCTTCACCCGCTATGCCAATAAGCTTCTGGGTTCGGAGGACTGCTGGGGACTGGTGTCCGCTCCCTTCGGAAAGCGCTCCAACATCAAAAAATACTGCAACGCGGTATTAAAGCCTTTCCTGGAAGAATACAAATCCTCGGAGGCCAGAAATCTGCACAGGCAGAAATTTGTAAAACAGCGGGAGCTTTTCCTGAAGCAGTATCAACGGGTGGAAGCGCTGAAACGGGAATTGGAACAGCTCTGTACAGCCAGTGCTTCCATCCCGGAAAAATTCCAGGCCCTCTCCCAACAGGAATTGGCTGCGGCAAAGGCCTCCCTGGAAAACGCCCGGAAGAACCAGGCTGCCCGGTTAAAGGCGGAGCAGGCAGAAATCATGCATCTGGAAGAGACACGGCCCAGGGGATTGTTCGGAAGGCGCAAAAATACGGAAACCAGAGACGCACTGATTGCGGAACATAAGGAAAACGCGGCATCCGCCAAGAATTCCATGGGCGAAATTGACAATATGCTTGCATTTACAGAAAACGCAGCCGGTTACCGCGCTCTGTTAAAAAAATATTCTGCAGGGGATAAAAAGATGGCGCCCATTGATGCCGCCTTTCTGGAGAAATACGCCTCCGCGGACGAGAAACAGGCTACTAAGGCGCAGATCACAAATCCCTGGTTCACTGCCCAATACAACCGGGAACGGGAAAAACTTTTCCTCTATGCCTGCAGGCTCCACAAGGAATTCGCCGCATCGTCAAAATGTATGCGGCACAACATGATCAACCTGCTGATTGCCTGGAACCTGTTTGACGAATGCGGCGAGAGAATGCAGGATGCTGACCGAAAAGCCGCCATGCCGTTTTTGCTGCAATCCATCTTCCTCATGACGCCTGTGATTTCCACCACCTTCGCGTCGGCCCAGTCCTTCCTGGGCGACATCGAGCAAAGCGGTGTCCTGGGCACCCTGATTGTGGATGAGGCCGGACAGGCGCAGCCCCAGATGGCGGTAGGCGCAATGTTCCGGTGCCGGAAATCCATCATTGTGGGCGATCCCAAACAGATCGAGCCTGTGGTGACGGCAGAGACGGACATGATCCGTCAGCTCCTGACCTCCAGGCTTCTGGATGGCTATAAGGACAAAAAGATATCCGTTCAGGGTTTTGCGGATTATATCAATCCCTACGGAACCTTCCTGGGTGAGGCAGAAGAACAGGAATGGGTGGGATGCCCTCTGGTGGTGCATAGACGCTGTATCGATCCCATGTATACCATATCCAATATATTATCCTATGACGGAACCATGAAACAGCAGACCGGAGCGCCCAAGGCAGACCGGGCCGCCACCTTTATCCTGGACAAAAGCTGTTGGATTGACGTGTCCGGAAGTGAAAATTCCGGGAAAAAGGATCACTTTGTAAAAGCCCAGGGAGAAGCGGTGCTGAAATTACTGGCGGCAAAGTTTCAAAAAGACAGGACCGAAATCCCCAGGCTGTTTATCATCACCCCGTTTACCTCCGTAAAATCGGGCATGATGGACATGATCCGGAAATCCGTTCTCTACAAAGAAGAACCCAGGCTCAAAAAATGGTTGGAAGACAACAATGTAGGCACAGTCCACACCTTCCAGGGACAGGGAACGGATGAGGTGATCTTCCTTCTTGGATGCGATCAGAATGCAGCAGGCGCCGCTAACTGGGTAAACAAAAATATCGTGAACGTGGCCGCAACCAGGGCAAAGTTCCGCTTCTATCTCATTGGGGACAAAAATGTATGGATGTGCAAGCCGGTTAAAACAGCCAGGGAATGCACCGCGGAACTGATAACGGCAGAAGATCTGGACAGCCTGCTGCCCCATTCCCCTCTTTCGGATACACCGGTTCCGGCAAAGGGCATGAACCCAGATACCAATACTGCTGCTGCACTTCCCCTGGAGGGAACCGGCGCTGCTGTTGAAACGTCAGCTCCGCCGGCCCCGGAAAACCATGCCCCCGAAAAATCTGCAGCACAACAGGCAGTCTGTCCAAACTGCGGGAAACCGCTGACTGAAAGAAACGGCAAATATGGTAAATTTCTGGGTTGTACCGGATTTCCAAAATGCAGATACACAGGCAGGCTTCCAAAATAAACGGAAACGGACAAATGCGGCGGACTCTGCGCTCCTGATGCACAGGCCGCCGCTCCTCTCATTCCTCCCGGCCTGCCTGGTTCAGTATCCCCATAAATACCGGAACGCCGGATTCACAGTCTATGATCATATAGACAAAGGGTCTGTCCAGATACACAGAGCGGATTTCATCTTCCATCATCGCTCCTCCCCCTTCCATCATCACTGCCGTGGCGGCGCCTGCCTTCGTCCCCTTCTCATCCACAGCGATATAAGATTTGTGCACCACGCGGCTGATAAAGATATTGCCGTTTGCGGAATGGCCTATCCCGGAAAAATCGGCCCTGGAAAAATCAAAGCCATCCCTGATTCCCATATCCTGCAGTATACCCCCAAGTTCTGCGCTGTAGCTGCTCTCATACCTGGGAATCCCGGCCTGCACATAAGCCTCCACCGGATTTGCCAATATCCGGCAGAGCCTTTCCCCGTCCAGGGAGAGCAGGTATTCTGCCGCATCCATTCCCTCCTCGGGCAGAAGCGCCGCATAGGCATATTTCCTGCCTGCATAATATTTCAGGAATCCGGAGGCATGTTCGTCCTGCAGATATTGGTTTTCCTGGGAATACATCATTTCCACCTGCTGAACAGTGCCGTCAGCCCGGGTAAATTCCCCTTCCCGCACCTGGTCTTCCCGGTAAATTTCCTCCCACTCCCCTTCAAAGGCCAGAGCGTTCACCAGGTACATGACTGCCTCCGGCGAGATCCTGTCCAGAATCCCCGGAATCATCCCCTGTGTCTTTTCCTCCACCCAATCGTTGATCTCCTGTAAAGTCTTATCCTGAAAAGGAACCCTCCGCACCTCCGCGTCGAATAAAGAGGCACATGCCTTCAGGAAATCTTCCTCCACGGTAAAGCTTTCATCCTCTGTAAACCAGATACCGTTGGCCATGTTCAACTTACATTTTCCATCCCCCCATGCGCCGCCCCGGGCAGACAGGTATGCGGACAGCTCAGGTACCGTTATCCCAAAAGTCTCTTCCATCTGTTTCAGGGTCTCCCCTTCCGCGCCGTACGCCGCCATATTCAGGGCGGAAAATACCGAAAGCGGCGAGACAACCGGATTCTCCGTTTCCTGTCCTTCCCGGTCTGCTGCCTCCTGTTCCGCCGCCGAAACAGTCCCCGTATCGCCCACGCATTGCTGCAGAAGCCGCAGGCCGAAATCCGTGACGGCTGCTGCCCCCTGCTTTTCCGCATCTGTCATCGCTGCGCCGGGGCCGTCCTGGGCTTCTCCGTTCGGGGTCCGCCCGTTTACCTCCATATCCGCCTGATCTTCCCCATGGTTATCCACTGCTGACTCATCTGCAGACCGGTCTGCCGACGGGTCTGATTTCCCGCAGCCGGAAACAGCCGCCAGTAGTCCTGCCAACAGAAGCACCCCCAAAAACCCTGCAAATCGTTCCTTCCCTTTTCTCCTTTTCCCTGTCATAAAGATTCCTCCCTTCTCCAGTACACCGATGCCTTCATTCCCGAGCAAGCAGTGCATGATGTCCGCACCAGGACAAGTAATACTGCCTCTATGTCAATAGAAACGAGAAAAAGGGAAAAAAGTTCTGCAAAAGATCAAAACATTCCAAAACAGTAAGATTGTTGCTGCCTCTTATATAGGGACTTCTAAAACAGAACAGAAATGCAATGCGGTTCCGGAAGTTTCCTATACACTTCCGGACATACCTCATGCTATGTCAGTGTCGTGGGAGACGGCGCGAATAATCAGGATGAAACAAGCAGCGCATTGGCAAACCATTCCCCGGCGCAGGGAATCAAATCACATTCCACCCCTTCCGCAATTCCTTCATAGATAATTTCTTCCCGGACAGAACTGAAATACTTTCGATGGACTGTCAGCAGTTCCTCGCGAAGAAAGATTTTCTCTGCGCCTTCCATTTGATTTTCCGCAAAGTATCTTGCAGCCTTTCTTGCGCCTTCCGCATTTTTCTCCATGTATACAGGGGAATTGATGAGCGGCGCACCGTCCTTCAACACCCGGGCCGCCTCCCGAATGCCCTTCTCCATCAGGTCCATCATATTGGTGAAACCGGCATAGGTGCAGACCATGTCAACACTGCCATCCCGGACGGGAAGGTTCGTGGCGTCACAGGCAATATAATTCACTTTCACCTGCGGAGCAGTCCGTTTTAATGCTGCCCGGTCAAAGGTCAGTACACGAAAACTCAAATCAGTGGAAATCAGATTGACATCAGCAGAGACCGTCTTTACCAATTCCCCCAGGAGTATCCCTCTGCCGGAGGCCACATCCAGAAGAAAGCCTGATTTCAGTTTTGCGGCCTCCCCCACAATTGCGTCCAGAAAGTCTCTGTCTATTTTCTTCTGCTTCTCCGTTTTCCGGGCCTCAATCTTCTGCCCGAGATCATCATAGCCCTCTTCGCCAATATACTCGCTCCAGGAATTAAGGTTTTCCTGTTCCTGGGACTGAAAATCAAGAATTCCCTGCCGGATACAAAAAACATGTCCATTCCCGCAGGCGATTTTGCCCTCCAGAATCTCTTCACCCTCTTTCCCGGCTGCAGTCAGCTCAGATTCTCCTCCGCAATGAGGGCATCGCAAGACAGACAGAATATTTGTATACATTTTCATTCTCCTTTCAATGAATTGGCGCAACACTGTTTTCATATTATATCAAAATGCCCAGGGGATACAAGTACGATTGACACTGCCAATCCCTGTCTGTATAATAACGTTATAAAAAACTAGAGGAGCCTTTTCCAATGAAAAAAACATATTTTATAAAACTGTCCCTTATCCTGTGCCTCCTTCTGCCGCAGGGCATGCCCGTCCAGGCAGAGCCGCTGTCGTCAGCTTCTCCGGATTTTTACAGCAACAACGAAGTGGTCGGATTTATCGGGGACAGCATCACCTATGCTTCCTACACGCCCCTGTCCTACATGGACATTCTCAATCTGTTTTACTTAAGTCTTTTCCCTGACCGACAGATAGAATTCCGGAATATCAGCGCAGGGGGTTATAAAATCAGCGATGTACTGAATATTTATGATCAGGATCCCGCCTTTGACGGGCTTGACAAAGCGGTGATCATGTTGGGCACCAATGAAGCCATTCTGGGAATATCCACAGAAGACTACATAACAAATATGGATGCTTTGATCGGAAGGCTGAAGGAAGACGGCCTGGAAGGCAGTGATATCCTGCTGCTCTCCCCGCCTGTTTGCGACGAGAACTGCTCCCTGAACTTCACCAAAAACGGCAGCAGAAAATGGGCCTTTGAAAGCAGGGTTCTGGAATACATGGATCAACTGGAAACAAAATCCGCCCAATGGGGAGTCCGTTATCTGGATCTGCATACTCCTATGGCCGCCCTGACGGAAACCATGCAGCAGGAAGACCCGGGAAACACCCTGACTACAGACTGTATCCATCCCAATGCCGCAGGACAGGTCCTGATTGCCTGTTCCATCCTCCAGGCCCAGGGCGCAGACCCGGAAGTCCTGTCCCAACTTCATGTACCGGAAGACGGGGAACCTCAGACCCAGGGAAACCCCATTTCGGATTTTTACCGCGGAGAAAAAGGCCTCTGTCTGACTCTGGCTCCGGAGGTACTGCCTCTGGCCAACCGCAGCGAATTTACGGCATTCCGTGAATTGATGAACCGTTACACATCCTCCGGCGCCCTTCTCCAACAGAGGTTTTCCATCCAGGGACTTTCGGAAGAAGATTCCTACTGTCTGCGGGCAGGAGATGAAGAACTGGGCAATTTTACCGGAAAAGAACTGGCAGAGGGAATTGACATGGGCGCACTGGAGACCAATCCCCGTCAGCAGGCCATGCAGCAGGCGGCTTCTCTGTGCAGGCAGCGGCATCGGGAAGTGGTGGAGGCTCGTGATATGTGGATTGAAGTGATGATGCAGCGGGCTTCCTTTACGCCGGAACAGATTCAGGCTGCCTATGAAACCTGGCGGGCCAAAGACGACGCCCTGAACAGTGAAATTTATGCGATAACCGGAAAACTGGCTGACGATGTGCTCCGCATCACCGTCACCGCCCAGGGATATCTTCCGGAAGAACTGGAACAGGATGCACAGGAAGCAAAAGAAGCCGCAAGGAAGGCTCAGGAGGAACAGGCTGCAAGGGAGGCCCAGGAAGCCGCCAGAAAGGCCGCGGAAGCCCAGGCCGCAAAGGAGGCGGAGGAAGCTGCAAGAAAGGCCGCCCAGGAACAGGCCGCAAAAGAAGCGGAAGAAGCCGCAAGAAAAGCCGCAGAAGCTGCCGCCCGGGAACAGGCTGTCCTGGAATCCCGCAAAAGGCTTTTGCTGTGGGGAAGCCTGGCAGGCAGCGCATTGCTGCTGTGTCTCGGAATCCTGGGAATTTTCCTCCGAAAGAAAAAGCGCCGATGAAGCGTCAGAATTCTCCCACAGCGTCAACGGCTCCTGTTCTTAATCCAGTCCCTCAAATATCTCGCCCAGGGTCATCTTAATATGCGGAAATGCCCTTAATGAGATCTCTGTGTCCCCATTATACTCTTCATCCTCTTTATCGTCCTGGAGCATATAGTTCTGCTCCAGGACATATTTTCCATTCTGGAGATAATAGATTTCCACGGAACACTGGGGCGAAACAATCCAATATTCCTCCACCCCCGCCTGCTCATAGATATCCTTTTTCTCCGTTTTATCCCTCTTGGCAGTGGAATGGCTTACGGTTTCGGCGACAAACCTGGGCACTCCGCTGTAAGAGCCGCCTTTCAGATACTTTCTGTCACAGACAATCATGATATCCGGGCAGAGATAATCATCGTTTACATCCGGATGGTATTTAAAGTCCAGGTTTTCCATGAAGACCAGGCAAAGGCTCCCTTTTAAGCCTGCTTTTATAACCGTATTGATATTATTGTTGATAATTCCATGCCGAAAACTCGGAGACGGGGACATATCATAAATTACACCGTCTATTTTTTCGTCTCTCCAGTGCTCGCCTGCTGCCAATACTTTTCTGCCGCATCCTTTCCTCTTAAAGAAGCCTTTACACCTTGTTCCCTGTTAAGGGTTTTGCTTTTCTGTGCACAGCGCACAAAACAGCTCCCTGCCTTAGTTCATTATGATTCTCTTGTAATTCTTCTTGCCGCGTCTGACTACAATTCCGTCTCCCGCAAACTGTTCCGGCCGGTATGCAGTCTTGATATCGGCAACCTTCTCTCCGTCTACCGTGACTCCGCCCTGCTCCACTGCGCGCCTGGCCTCGGAGCGGGACGCGGTAAGCCCGGATGCCGTCAGTACCCCCAGGATATCAATAACGCCATCCCTGAAGTCCTCCTCCTTCAGCTGGCTTGTGGGCATATCGGCCCCTTCCGCAGCGCCGGAAAACAGCGCTCTGGCGCTCTCCTGGGCTTTCCCGGCTTCTTCCTCGCCGTGAACCAGTTTGGTCAGTTCGAACGCCAGAATCTCCTTGGCCTGATTCAGCTGGCTGCCTTCCCACTTGTCCATCTCGTCAATCTGCTCTATGGGCAGGAAAGTCAGCATCCGCAGACATTTCAGCACATCCGCGTCCGCCACGTTTCTCCAGTACTGGTAGAACTCAAAGGGTGAGGTCTTTTCCGGATCAAGCCATACCGCCCCTTTCTGGGTCTTGCCCATCTTCTTTCCTTCGGAATTCAGGAGAAGCGTAATCGTCATAGCGTAGGCATCCTTGCCCAGTTTCCTGCGGATCAGCTCCGTGCCGCCCAACATATTGCTCCACTGGTCATCGCCGCCGAACTGCATATTGCAGCCATAATTTTCATACAGCTTCAGGAAGTCATAGCTCTGCATAATCATGTAATTGAATTCCAGGAAGCTTAAGCCCTTCTCCATGCGCTGTTTGTAGCACTCTGCCGTCAACATCCTGTTTACGGAAAAATGCACCCCGATATCCCGGATAAACTCTATATAGTTCAGATCCATCAGCCAGTCCGCGTTGTTCACCATCAGGGCTTTGGAGCTGCCCTCCTCCAGGCGATCGCCGAATTCAATAAAGCGGCTCATCTGCTTCTTAAAGCACTCGCAGTTGTGGGCAATTGTCTCTTTGGTCATCATTGTCCGCAGATCGCTTCTTCCGGAGGGATCTCCGATCATGCCCGTGCCGCCGCCGATGAGGGCAATGGGCCTGTTTCCTGCCATCTGCAGCCTCTTCATCAGGCACAGCGCCATAAAATGCCCTACATGCAGGCTGTCCGCCGTGGGGTCAAATCCGATGTAGAAGGTGGCCTTACCATTGTTGATCAATTCCTTAATCTCTTCCTCGTCTGTCAATTGCGCCAGAAGGCCTCTGGCTTTCAGTTCCTCAAATACTGTCATTTTTCCTTTCCATGCCTTTCCTGTATCATTTTGTAAATTCTGATGGCCTTGAGCCTACTTTATAACCCCCAGATGATATTTAAATAATCCTGTCTTTGATCTACCACTGCACATATGATTATTTCTTTCTGACATTCATTCACTTTGTAAAAAACCAAATCCTTTTCAAGAATCAATACTCTGTATCCCTGCCTTCTTAACACAAGATATCTGGGTTTCGTCCCAATATCAGGGTTATCAGCCAGAGCAAGAATGGCATTTTCCATATCATCCAGTTTCTGTAGCACCGCATCGCTGCCAAATTTTGCAGCTATATACAAAATGATGCTCCTGATTTGGGAATCCGCCATATCTGTCCGAACAATGTTATACTTCAACGCGAGCCCTCCCGCAGCATATTTCTCAAATCATCAAAGGTCTCGTGTACAGGCGCTACCCTTCTGTCCCTCACATCGTTTTCTGCCTCGGCAAGAATTTCAAGAAGTTCTATTCTGGCTTTCATGCGCTTGTATTCTTCATAAGCCAATGAAACCGTATCTCCTCTTCCGTTCACCGTGACGATTACTGCTACATTGTCTTCCCTGCACTGCTTCGATATTTCATTATAGTGATTTCTTAAGTCCGCCGATGGCCTGACTGTTTCCTGCAATGATAACATATAAATGCCTCCATTTATTTTTATAGACATATTATATCCTTTTATGTCTATATTTTCAAGACATAAACTATTTTACTATTTATCATGTTTTTCCCGCAAAACTATGGTCGTCACCTCAGCTTTTTCACCAGGCAGAGGGTCAGTTCATCGGAATTCCGGCACACCGCATTGGTTCCGCACACCTTCTCTTCATAATAGCAGCCCTTTCCGTCAGGGATATAGCCTCTTTTCGCGTACAGTCTCTGGGCGCTGCCAAACTCGCTGTTCAGCCCCACATCCAGATATACCAGGCTGCTGTATTCCGCCGCAATCTGCTCTGCCGCATCCATCAGCATGTGGCCGATTCCTCTTCTGCGGAATTTGTCCCAGACATATAAATCAACCACGCCAGAATAGCCCTGATTCCCCATTCCGCCCCATTTACATTGATAATAAAGATATACGTATCCGGCTATTTCTCCCTGGCAGACGGCGATCAGGCCTGCGCATGCCTTTTCCCGGATATGCCCGAACTGCTTATCGAAATAGCGAATATTATCTTCTGATTCATCCCCATCCGCCCTACAGATGCCGGAAACGTCCGATTCTTCCATATCCCGGATGAGGATATCTTCTCCCTGCCAGTAAATCATTACTCTCCTCACTATACTTTTTCTCTTCCGAAGATGCATCCCGTCACTGTCAGCGGGCTGACATCAGTTTCTGCATGGCCTGGTTCAACCCGTCCACTGTCAGCTTGTACATAGGAAACAGTTCCTTCACCGCAGTCTCCGCCTCCCGCCAGGGGGCACGGCCGGGAGCCATCTTGGGATTCAGCCACACGACTTTCTTATATTTCTTCTTCATCAGCTGCAGCCACTCATAACCGGACAGGCCGCCGTTGGGGCCTCTGTAGTTCCCGGTATCGGAATAAAGCTCCTCCGGCGCCATGGCCGCGTCCCCCACGATGATCACCTTGTAGTCGCTTCCCACATTGCGGAACATCCACTCCGTGTCCACCCAGTCTCCGTTCTCACACTCCGGGGTCTTGTAGAGCTTGCTGTAGATACAGTTGTGGAAATAATAGGTCTTTACGTCCTTGTAGTGATTGGACTTATGAATGGCCTGGAATAAATCGTTCAGCAGGCTGCTGAAGGGGATCATGGTGCCGCCGGAGTCCATTAAAAGCAGCAGCTTCACTGCATT
This sequence comes from uncultured Acetatifactor sp., assembly GCA_910586515.1. Lineage (GTDB taxonomy): Bacteria > Bacillota > Clostridia > Lachnospirales > Lachnospiraceae > Acetatifactor. The sequence continues at coordinate 5,831 of CAJUGL010000038.1, read as the reverse complement.
TTTCCGGGGCTTCTGCATAACAATCTGCAGACAGCCGCCGTTGTTGCAGGTCTTGTCCACGGTGCCGTTAATGTCCAGTTCCGTCTCCGGAATGTCCAGCCTGCTGGAAAACTGCCTTAATTTACGGAACGCCATCTGGAACTGCCTGTTGTCCAGGACTCTGTCGTCCCGAAAATCCCGGTACTTCCTGGCCCCAACCACCGCAAAGGCAGACTGGTAGCCTGTTTTGCCGCCCACCCGGACGCCGCCCACGTTCCCGCCGGTATTGCCGAAAGAGGTCTTGCCCATGGTACCGATCCAGAAGCTTCCGCCGTTGTGCTCGCTGTCCTGGTCTTTCAGACGCTGCCTGAATTTCTCCTCCACGTCCTCCTTGTCGATCTGGAGATCCTCCATTTTATTCATATGATCCCTGGCCTCCTCGTGAGCCAGTTCCATCATGTCAGACTTATCCAACCAACGGAGCATCTCCTTGCCCACTTCCGTCTCCCTCTGGGCCGCCTTGAAGCACTCTTCAAAAGCCATGTCGAATTTGTCAAAATCCGTCTCGCTCTTCACCAGTATCATCCGGGCCGTGTAATAGAACTGGGTCAGGGAGCTGCCGCAAAGCCCCTTGTCCAGAGCCTCCTGGAAGGTAAGCCACTCTCCCAAAGTAACCCGAAGCCCTTTTTCCCTCAAGACCTCAAAAAATTTTATAAACATATCCTATCCCTTCTCCTGCTCCTCTCGGCTTTCCTCTGTTTCACCGCTTTCTTATCTGTTTCACTGCTTTTTATTCGCTTCACTGCTTCTTATCTGTTTCACTGCTTCTTATCTGTTTCACTTTTTTCTATCCGCTTCACTGCTTCTTATCTGTTTCATTGCTTTCTATCCGTTTCACTGCTTTTTATCCGCTCTTTTCTTTCCCGGAAATTCTTTCTCTATGTAACAATGTTCCTGTTCTGCCCACAGCTTATTCCCCTGAAAGTCAAGTTCCATAATATACGGCATCCAGTCTATAATCCGCAGAAAATCCTTACACCCAAACTCCGGATGGTAAAAATGCAAAATGGTGCTAAGGGCCGTCCCATGGGTTGCAATCACAATCCGCTTCCCCTTATTTTCCTCCAGTATTTCCGTTAGGGCCTCTATATTCCTCCGCTGCACCATGTTGAGTGATTCGCCCTTTTCCTCACAATAATCATGATCTGCCCAACGTTTTTCAAACATGCCATGTTCATTGCCGTTGATTCCCTTTTCTCTCTCCCGCAGTCTCTCGTCCGTAACAATATCCTTTCCATAACAGGCCGCAGCTGCCGCAATTGTATCAAAACTTCTTCGATAGGGACTGCTGTAAAATACATCTATCCCCTTATCTGCCAAAAAGTCCGTTACCATCCTGGCATCCTGCCTGCCTTCCGCAGTTAAGGGCCTTGTTCTGTCATCCTCCCACATATGTTCCGGCTGTGCATGACGCACAAAATATACTTTTGTTAAAACACATTTTTTGATATAATTTTCAATTGCGAAGCAGAACGTTACGAGGCTCATACCCCTCCGTATTTTTCCATTATTATTTTTCCTATTAATTCAGTTTCCTTCATTGTTCTTCCTGTAGTTTGCACTACCACACCATACCCTTTGTCTGTCCAGGGCAAAACAATTTCGATCAATCCCTCTCCGCGTATCTTTTTGATAAACCTTCGTTCATGAGAATTAAAAGGTAAAGAATTAATCACACTTACAACATAGGGACATCTTACCAAACGTTTTGAGAACTCCATCAATATATCTGCCCCATGGTCATCCCTCAAGGAAATCTTTTTATCTTTTATTTGCAGACCACTTTCCACCAGTTCCGTTTCCTGGCCTGCCTGTATCTGTGGAATATGTATATCAACATGCTGTTCCGTACTAATATTTCTAACAGTCTCTGCGTTACCATCTTTTGTAACATCAACAAATGCGTCACACCAGCCGTCTTCACAGATACTTAAAGCCGCTGATTTCAATATAACGGCTAATGGTAAGCCAATGCACGGTTTTCCATTATGAAGCCACTCATGTTCAAAATATTCATTTTGTTCCTTTTCTACATTATCAGACTCATATGGAGCGCGAAAAAAGGCGAAATAAAAATTTCTTATGTTTAGAAAATCCGGCATATTTTGAATCATTTCGTGCAATTTTTGGTTATCTTCAGAAGCAATTCTACATGTCGTTATTTCATATTGTCTCAGGGAACGGTAGACTCTAACTAACGATATAGCAGAATCCTTTCCTATACTCTTTTTCCCTTCTATCGAAAGTTCATTAAAAAATAAATCCAATTTTTCTCCTGCCCTTCATGAATCTGGTCTCTCAAGGGTTCCGCCATCCTAAATTAACTCTGTCATAAGAATGCCCCATTCATCCAACAATCCAGATGGATAATCACTCAAATTTCCTTTTTCGTCCACATAAATATTGTCCACTTTTGTTTCCTGGTCTCTGTTTTTTGAAAAGAAAGAAATTCCTACCTTTTTATTGTTTATACACCTGTTCTTTACAGCAACTCTTACTCCATTAATCACATGGTCACTATGAGATTCACAAATAATCTGGCACCCATGATCAGCAGCTAATGATATCAGTTTTGCCATCATAGTCTGCCCTTTGGGATGAAGATGCGATTCCGGATTCTCAATCAGTAAAAGGCTTTCTTCACCTGAAATAAGTAATTCCACAACAAGAGGCAAAACATATGGAATTCCAAATCCAACATTGACTGGCAGAAATGCATCAGAAACCAATCTGTCTCCACTATAACGAATTGCCAGTTTTGCCTTCTCAATTGTTGGAAGCAATTCTGCAGATATCCGGATCCCCGGAGATATTTCTGCCATCCACGCAGATACTTGATCAATTAAACGGTTTGTTTTTCCGGTTTCCAGACACATCTCATCAGGAACCCGCATTTTTTCTCCTTCAAGCGCTAAAAATGGAACTACATATTCCCCCATTGTTCCCAATCGCGCAACACCGTTTTTTTTCCAGTTTTCAGTGCTGTACTGTTTTCTCGGGCCAATATGTTCGGCACCTAAATATGAAAATTGATCCGAAAATAAGGATACTGCATAACTTTCATTTTTTTCTGTTCCAATCCTCATCAGCTGGTCACTGTCCATCTCATCAGCTTCATATTTATAGCAGCAATCATAGGTTAATTGCGCACCGAATTGCAGAAAGAATCTTATCATGTCAGAATCTGCACTCTGGCAAAAAATATCTTTGCTTGTTCCCAATTGTATCATCTCACCATTCGTGTACAAGCAATCCAAACTTGATTTATAATTTTCCCAAAAACTTTGTCTTAAAAGTAATAGCGCCTGTATCACAGAAGATTTTCCCATACCATTCATTCCGAAAAACAGATTCAGGTTCTCTAATGGCAATGCCAATTTCTTTATTGACTTAAAATTTTCTATCTGCATATAACTAATCATCTTCTAATACCTCTTGAAATAATTTACAGATTACACTATGTCTATTCCTGACATTATCTACAGCAGCCGTTCCGCTTGTAATCATACCTGTAAATTTTTTATCCATTAACAGCGCAATATATTTTTTCAACACTTCCTCTTTCTTTTTCAATAAATTTTTACAATCCTGCACACTCAATTTTGCCAGGTTGACTGTTACTGCATCATAAAGCGGCTTATTTATCATTCCGTACCTTTCATTTGCGGTAATTTTTCGAAAAGCGATTTCACCAAAAATGCAGGCAGCATATTTCATCGCCTTTAAAAAATCGACACGGCATTTCTTAATTGTCGCTTTTGACTCCTTCTGCAATCGAATCATTACATCATTCAAATAATCTTCTAAATTACCCGAATAGTTTTCTGTTCCCAACAAATAAAAAGCCAAAAAGCGATTCACAAATTCACAATCCAACATTCTCCTGGAATCTATTTTATGCCTTGTTGCCGTTTTAAATTCTTCGGAATATGCCAGTTCCTTTAACAGATTAGCAGCTTGTCCTCTGTAAACAGAATTTTTAATTTCTGCCGGTTCCAGAGTCAGACCTCCCGTATTAATTCTCGTAAAAATACTTGTCCGCACTTTATCCGGAGTTCCTGGCCTGATCACATAGGTATTTAATGCCTGTGTTTTTATTCTTCTCTGCATATTGGGTGGAAGTTCCTCGAATTTTTTCCCTTCATACTCCTTTAAATACTCTAAATCAGTGAGCTTCAGGCGCTTCTCATCCTCTTCACCAAGTACCATAAATCTTTTAATAGCATATAATCTTTGCAGTCCGTCTACCACGATTAATTTATCATCTTTTGTACTATCAAAATAAAATGTTGGCAGCGGAATACGAATCATCAACGATTCAATCAACCTACTCTGTTTCTTATCATTCCATAAATCAGGATGTCGCTGAAAATCCGGTTCCAACAGAATATCTCCACATTTCAGCTGCTCAATGATGTTGGAGATTACCATTGTTTGAGAAATAATATCCACATCCTTAGGGTTAAATGGTTCTGTGATTTCTCTCTCATAAGTTCCGGAATATAATTGTTCCTCTTCTATGTCATTGTTTTCATTTTTCATATACTCAGTTCCCCATGGACATTCATCATATATTGAGCTGTTCGTTCACCCTGTTTCGTCTTGTCAAATCAGACATCCCCCCTCCGGATACCCCCGGCATCCCGAAGCCCCCCATTTGCATTGGCAGTAAAGATACACATAACCGGCTATTTTCCCCCGGATTCGTCTTTTTGGACCCGGCAGACTGACAGGATGTCCGCCTTTTCCATATCCCGTATCAAGACTTCATCCTTCTGCAGATAGATCATTCCAATCTCCCTTTTGTGCTGTTTTGAGCTGTTTTTGCAGATTCCGGTCCTTTATTCTGCCCTTTACTTTTCCTGGAATTCCTTTTTTCCTTAAGCTTCTCCGCCATTCTGCAGCACCACTCTGCAAGCATCTGGTTGGCAATCTGTCCCAGCTCTCCGCCTTTCCTGTCAGCATCTGTCTCCATCCTTTCCCTTCCCGAACTGCCCAGGAGAATCCGACCTTCTCACAAAAGGCTTTCTGTCCGAAGGATGGATGATTTCTATGAAAGCCCTGAAGATTATTGCGAGCCGAAAAACATAATCCGGCTGTCTACAGATTCGGCTCCTGCCGCACCAACTGCAGATCCTCGTCTTTTTTCACCACTACCCCCACAAAGGGCAGGGCCTTTCGGATGGTATCCGCGGGAATTCCCCCGATCTGCAGGGCATTCACCCAGTCGATCAGCTCGGAAGTACTGGGCTTCTTGCGGATGTCCCGGATCGCCCGGATATTGTAGAACACCTCCATGGCATTCTTCAGCAGATTCTCCTCCACGTCGGGATAATGCACCCGCACGATCTCCTCCATCAGCTCCCTGTCCGGGAAATCGATATAATGGAAAATACAGCGCCGCAGAAACGCATCCGGCAGCTCCTTCTCCGCGTTGGAGGTAATGATCACAATGGGGCGCTGCTTTGCCTTCACGGTGCGCTTTGTCTCATTGATATAGAACTCCATCTGGTCCAGTTCCCACAGCAAATCGTTGGGGAACTCCAGATCCGCCTTGTCGATCTCGTCAATGAGAAGCACTACCTGCTCTTCGCTGTCAAAGGCCTCTCCCAGTTTGCCCAGTTTGATGTAATGGGCGATGTCGTCCACACCTTCCTCGCCGAACTGCCCGTCATAGAGACGCTGAATGGTGTCATACACATACAGCCCCTCCTGGGCTTTGGTGGTGGACTTGATATTCCAGATAATCAGCCGCTTGCCCAGAGCCTTCGCCACGGCCTCCGCCAGCATGG
>CAJUGL010000037.1 GCA_910586515.1 uncultured Acetatifactor sp. | reverse complement strand
TAGTGGGGCCGGAGCTGAAGATCTACCAGTGCGGTCTGCCCAAGGAGATGGCCATAGAGCTGTTCAAACCCTTTGTGATGAGAGAGCTGGTGGCAAAGGGAATAAGCCAGAATATCAAGAATGCCAAGAAATTGGTAGACAAGATGGACACTCAGGTCTGGGATGTGCTGGAGGAAGTCATCAAGGAACATCCCGTGATGCTGAACCGCGCGCCTACTCTGCACAGGCTGGGCATCCAGGCGTTTGAACCCATTCTGGTGGAGGGCAAGGCTATCAAGCTGCATCCGCTGGTATGTACTGCCTTTAATGCGGATTTTGACGGAGACCAGATGGCCGTGCATCTGCCGCTGTCCGTGGAGGCGCAGGCGGAGTGCCGTTTCCTGCTGCTGTCGCCCAATAACCTGTTAAAGCCGTCCGACGGCGGTCCCGTGGCGGTGCCGTCTCAGGATATGGTGCTGGGAATTTACTATCTGACCCAGGAGAGGCCCGGCGCCCTGGGAGAGGGGAAGTACTTTAAGAGTGTAAACGAGGCTATTCTGGCCTATGAAAATAAATACTGCACGCTGCATTCCAGAGTGAAGGTGCGCATATCCAAGCGAAATGCGGAGGGAGAGCTGATCACAGGCAATGTGGAGTCTACGGTAGGCCGTTTTATTTTCAACGAGATACTGCCGCAGGATCTGGGATTTGTGGACAGAAGTGAGCCGGAGAACTTTTTGAAGCTGGAAGTGGACTTCCATGTGGATAAAAAAGGCCTGAAGAAGATTCTGGAGAAGGTCATCAATACCCATGGGGCATCCCGTACGGCGGAAGTGCTGGACGATGTAAAGTCAATCGGCTATAAGTATTCCACCAGAGCCGCCATGACCGTATCCATCTCCGATATGACCGTGCCGGAGAGAAAACAGGAGATGCTGGAGGATGCGCAGGCGACGGTGGATAAGATTTCCACCAACTTCCGCAGGGGCCTGATTACAGAGGAAGAGAGATACCGGGCCGTGGTGGAGACCTGGAACGAGACGGATAAGGAACTGACAGAGGTTTTGCTGGCAGGACTGGACAAATATAACAATATTTTTATGATGGCGGACTCCGGCGCCCGCGGTTCCAACCAGCAGATTAAGCAGCTTGCGGGAATGCGCGGACTGATGGCGGATACCACGGGACGTACGATCGAACTGCCGATTAAGTCGAATTTCCGTGAGGGTCTGGACGTTTTGGAGTATTTCATGTCTGCCCACGGCGCGCGGAAAGGTCTGTCGGACACGGCTCTTCGTACAGCGGACTCGGGTTACCTGACCAGACGAATGGTAGACGTATCCCAGGAACTGAGTATTCGCGAGGTGGACTGCAGCGAGGGCAGGACGGAGATTCCCGGCATGACGGTGAAGGCCTTCATGGACGGAAAGGAGACCATCGAAAGCCTGAAGGACAGAATTACGGGAAGGTATTCCTGTGAAGATATCTATGACAAAGACGGAGAGCTCATCGTAAAGCATAACCATATGATTACGCCCAGCCGGGCAGCCAGAATTCTCAGCTCCGGTGTGGACGAAAAGGGGGAGCCTGTTGAGGCTGTCAGAATCAGGACCATTTTGACCTGCCGTTCTCATGTGGGAATCTGCGCGAAATGTTACGGAGCAAACATGGCTACCGGCGAGGCGGTGCAGGTAGGCGAGGCTGTAGGAATTATTGCTGCCCAGTCTATCGGAGAACCGGGAACCCAGCTGACCATGAGAACCTTCCACACAGGCGGTGTGGCCGGTGACGATATCACACAGGGTCTTCCCCGTGTGGAGGAGCTTTTTGAAGCCAGAAAACCCAAGGGACTTGCCATTATCGCAGAGTTTGGCGGCAGAGCGGAACTGCGGGATACCAAGAAAAAGCGGGAAGTATTGATTGTAAACGAGGAAACAGGAGAGAATAAGGCTTACCTGATTCCCTATGGCTCACGTATCAAGGTGCTGGACGGCCAGGTACTGGAGGCCGGAGACGAATTGACGGAAGGTAGTGTAAATCCTCACGATCTGTTGAAGATCAAGGGGATCCGCGCAGTGCAGGATTACATGCTCAGAGAGGTACAGAGAGTTTACCGCCTCCAGGGTGTGGATATCGCGGATAAGCATATTGAAGTGATTGTGCGCCAGATGCTGAAGAAAGTTCGTATCGAGAACAGCGGCGATACGGAATTTCTGCCCGGCACACTGGTTGACGTGCTGGATTATGAGGATATGAACGAAGCCCTCTATGCCGAGGGGAAAGAGCTTGCCGAGGGAAAACAGGTGCTGCTGGGAATCACAAAGGCGGCGTTGGCGACCAATTCCTTCCTGTCAGCGGCCTCTTTCCAGGAAACCACGAAGGTTCTGACAGAGGCGGCCATAAAGGGGAAGATTGATAATCTGATCGGTCTGAAGGAAAATGTTATCATCGGTAAGCTGATTCCGGTGGGAACCGGCATGAAGAGGTACCGCAACACCAGACTGAATACAGATCAGCCGGAGGAGGCCGAGGGTATCGGTCCGGAGGGAGAAATGCCTGAAGGAACAACGGAGATGATGGAGGAGGGCAGCGCCCGGGAAGGCGGCTTGCAGGAATCCCAAATCCGGGAAGAGGGAGATTTCCAGGGAATAGCGAATGACTGGGAAGCGGAAGAGGGAACGGCTTCGGCTGTTCAGGAGCAGTCAGCTGGAGCGGACCTGGATGCGGAAGGCCATACTCTTGAAGAATACGAAGAGTCGGAGGAGTTTATGGACGAGGAATCCGACAGCGGGAAGCAGGAGGAAGAAGAGAATCTGGTTGCGGCCGGAAGTTGATCTAAATAATCGTTCTTCAGACAGTGAAGGGGTAAGAGGGTGTGGTTGAATAAGGACTTCACCCTTTTGCCGACTGCGGAATAATCTTCCGGAGAACTGTTTTTCGGGACAATTCATTTCGGGAGAAAATAGCAGGTTTTAGCGGGGATTTTAGGGGAAAACTTACAGAGAATAGTTTTGACAGGTTTTCAAAATACGGGAAAGGCAGCCCGCAAAAGGGCGGACAGGTGCATTTTGATGAAAGTATTTGTAACGGGAGTAAAGGGGCAGCTGGGCCATGATGTAGTGAACGAATTGACTGAGCGGGGGATTGAGGCCCTGGGTGTGGATATTGATGAGATGGATATCACGGACCCGGTGAGCGTGGACAAAGTAATCCGGGAAGCTGCGCCGGACGCGGTAATCCACTGCGCTGCCTATACGGCTGTGGATGCGGCGGAGGAAAACGAAGAACTCTGCCGCAGGGTGAATGCGGAGGGCCCGGGCAATATTGCCAGGGTCTGTAAGGAGCTGAATATCAAGATGATCCAGATCAGTACAGACTATGTGTTCAGCGGGGAAGGCATACGGTTCTGGAAGCCGGAGGATGTCTGTGAACCCCAGAGCGTATACGGACGGACAAAATATGAGGGAGAGCTTGCGGTTCAGGAGATTCTGGACAAGTACTTTATCGTCCGCATCGCCTGGGTGTTCGGCATCAACGGGAAAAATTTTGTGAAGACCATGCTGAACCTGGCCAAAACCTATGATACGATCCGCGTAGTCAATGACCAGTTCGGCTCGCCTACCTATACCTATGATCTGGCGAAACTGCTGGCGGATATGGTGGTTACGGACAAATACGGTATCTATCACGCCACCAACGAGGGAACCTGTTCCTGGTACGACTTTGCCTGTGCAATTTTCAGGGAAGCGGGAGTCGATGTAAACGTAATTCCGGTAACTACTGCAGAATATGCCGCCAAGGCAAAGCGCCCGGCCAACAGCCGCATGGACAACAATAAACTGACAGAGAACGGGTTTGCAAAACTTCCGGCATGGCAGGATGCCCTGAAACGCTATGTGGCGGCGCTGCAGGCAGAAGCATGACCCGACGCCTGTAAATCAAGTGAAAGGGAGAGGGCATGGCCATGCTGACGAAGGCGGCAATCTGTGAAGATGATCCCATTCAGGCAAAAAACGTACGACGCATGGTGACGGAATGGGGAGACCGGCGGGGGCGGAAAGTGACCTTCTTTTCTTATACCGGAGCCGAGGCCTTTCTCACGGACTGGATAGAATGCATGGATTTTGATCTGCTTTTGCTGGACATAGATCTGGGCGGCGGCATGAACGGTATGGAGCTGGCCAGGTATATCCGGCAGCGGGACCAGAAGATTGTGATCATTTTTATTACAGGGCTGTCAGAATATATGAGTCAGGGATATGATGTGCAGGCGCTTCATTTTCTGGTGAAGCCGGTGAGGGAGGAGCGGCTGCGGGAGGTTCTGGACAGGGCTGCGGCTGCGGCGGAAAAGAGGGAGGAATATCTGCTTCTGGAGACGGAAACGGAGATGGAACGGATTCCCATGAGCCGCATTATCTATGCGGAAGCCTTTTCTCACACAGTGGCCCTGAACCTGGCTCCGGAAAAGGCAGGGGAAAACATATGCTGCCGGGAGGGAAAAATGTGTCTGGGCGATTTGGAGGAGCTGCTTCCGTCCCTGGATTTTTTCCGCTGTCACCGTTCTTATCTGGTGCATTTGCCATATATCCGTAAAATCAACAAAACAGAGCTGCTTCTGGAGTACGGCCTGTCCATTCCCGTGAGCAGGGGGAAAAGGGGGCAGCTGTATCAGGTATTTCTGGAATATCACAGGAGAGGGAACTGACATTCCGTAGGGAGATTCTGCACCGGAAAAAGAAGGCGGCGGAAGGGAAGCGGTGCAGTGAGGCCCGCAGACAGAAGAAAAGCAGGGGAGAAGATGTTTGAGCGCATATACAGGCGCATGGCCGAGAGAAAGACAGGCTCACAGAGCGCCCTGATGGAAACATATTATAAGGAAGTTCAGGCCATGTACCAACAGATGCGTACCTGGCGGCATGATTACAAGAATCACCTTCAGGTGATGAAGGCTCATCTGGACATGGGAGAATATCAGGAACTGTCCGACTATATTCTTGCGCTGGACGAGGAACTGGCCCGGGTCAGCAAGGTAATCGAAACCGGGAACATGGCCCTGGATGCCATATTGAACAGCAAGATTGCCATGGCCAGGGCAAAGGGGACAGAGGTGAATGTGAAGGTAGTCCTGCCGGCCCGGCTGCCCATTGCAGACTATGACCTGTGCGTTCTTCTGGGAAACCTGATGGACAATGCCATAGAGGGCTGCGAGAGCCAGGGTGAGGGAGAAGAACGCTTTTTGCGGATTTATATGGGTGTGCTGAAAGAGCAGCTCTATCTGTCCGTAACCAATTCCCATGGCACCAGGATGAAGAAGGAGGGGAACCGCTACCGTTCCACCAAGGCGTCTGACCGGGGATTGGGGCTGCTGAGCATTGACTGCATTGTTGCCAGATACCATGGCTATGTAAACCGGCAGTGGGACGAAAGCGTTTTTGCCACGGAGGTTCTGCTGCCCCTGTAGGGGGAACGGTACCTATTGACATGACGGAAAGACAGGGGAGAAGATGTATGGGAGTTTATTTGAATCCGGGGAACGAGGCTTTTCGGGAATGTGTTACGGATGAACTGTATGTGGACAAGACAGAGTTGATTTCCCATATCAATTTGAAACTGAACAAAACCAGACTGAAGTATGTCTGCGTAAGCCGTCCGCGTCGTTTCGGGAAATCCATGGCAGCGGATATGCTCGTTGCCTATTATGGGAAAAACTGCGATTCCCGAAAGCTTTTTGCAGGCAGAAAGATTGAGAATGCGGAATCCTATGAGACTCATTTGAATCAGCATAATGTAATTCGTCTGGACATGCAGCGTTTTCTGTTCCAGAAATCGCATTTTGATATTTTTATAGAAGAGATCCAGAGATTGGTGATTCGGGAGTTGGAGGAGGTATATGGAACAGAAGTATTCCGCGGCACATTTCCGGACGGCTCCCGGTACGGTCTGCCTGGTGTTCTGAGTCAGGTGTATGCCCGGACGGGGGAGAAATTTATCTTTATTATAGATGAATGGGATTGCGTATTCCGATTTGCGAAAGAACGGCATGATGTGCAGAAGGCCTATCTGGATTTTCTGCGCGGGCTGTTTAAGGGAGCAGAATATGTGGAACTGGCTTATATGACGGGAATCCTTCCGGTGAAGAAGTACGGAGAGCATTCGGCGCTCAATATGTTCAGCGAGTGTTCTATCATTGATTCCAGGGAATTGGGCGAATACTTTGGTTTTACCAGGGAAGAAGTGCAGGAGCTGTGCGCCGTGAATGGACTGGATTTTTCAGAGGTAGAAAAATGGTATGACGGTTATCTGCTGAAGGATACACATATTTACAATCCAAAAGCCGTTACGGATGTAATGACATGGAAAGAATTTCAAAGCTATTGGACAGGGACAGAGACTTATGAGGCTCTGAAGATCTATCTTGACCAGAATTTTGACGGGCTGAAAGAGGATATAGCCGTCATGTTGGGGAACGGACGCTGCAGGGTAAATCCGGAAAGATTTCAGAATGATATGACGACGTTCTTTTCCAAGGATGATATTTTTGCACTGTTAATTCACTTGGGATATTTGACCTTTGACAGGAAGACCCGGGAGGCATTCATCCCCAACCTGGAAATAGCCCAGGAATTTCTGAAAGCAATGGACGGACCGGATTGGAGCGGCATAGCGCAGGCGCTCAAACGTTCTTCTGATCTGCTGAAGGCCACCTGGGATCTGGATGGAACAGCTGTGGCGAAGGGGATAGCGGCAATTCATGACGAGACTGCTTCTATATTGAAATACAATGATGAAAATTCTCTGAAATGTACCGTTCTTATGGCTTATTTCAGCGCCAGGGCCTATTATCTGCCGCCCAGTCTGGAAATGCCGTCAGGAAGAGGTTTTGCAGACATCGTGTACCTGCCCAGACAGAATATGCATTGTCCGGTTCTGCTGATCGAATTGAAATGGAAACATTCCGCACAGGGCGCCATTGCACAGATGAAAGAGAAGCATTATGCGGACTGGATAAAGGAAAATACAGAAGAGATTCTGTTGGTGGGTATCAATTATGACGAAAAGAAGGGGCATGAATGCCTGATAGAGAAGTATAAGACGGAATAAAGACATATCAGACCTCTGATCAAACGGGACTGACAACGAATTGGCGCTTTGGGATTCCTTTCGTTGGCAGTTCCGTTTTCTGCAATTCAGGTTTCCACAGATACCATTCAGGGAAAAATCAACAAAAGGAAAAAAAACAGGGTAAAATATTGATACTGACAGGCGACGCGTAAGCCTGAGATTTCTCAGGGCCGGGCAGAGACATTGAACGGAGGAGCGGAAGTGAAGGGAGAATGGGAAATATGAAAAGAGAAGAGAAAAAATGTAAGGCAGGAAAGAAGGCAAAAAGCACGGAAAAGTCCCACAGCCTGGTCAGCAACTACTGGTTTTTGTACAAAGGGTTTTTCCGGCATAGCAGATGGAACATTCTCTTTGTGTCCATGGCTTTATTTGGATGGGTTGGTTACACTTATATGGGGCTGTATGTCCGTAAAATAGCGGTGGCCCTGGTGATGGAGGGCGTTTCCGCGGGAACTTTGGTGGGCACATTGCTTCTGGCGGAAGGGGTGTATTTTCTGGTGGAGCAGATTCGGTCTGTGGGCTATGAGCTGCTTAACAATCCGGGACTGAAGTATCGGCATGTATTGGAGGAGAAGATTTTAACCAAAATCTGTGGTACAGCCTACAGTAATCTGGAAGATCCCGATTATAAGAAGAGGATCAGTCAGGCGCAGCATCTTTATCATCACTGGGACAGGGATGTGAGGCAGTGTATCTGGTGTTCGCTTGAACTGGCCTATTTGCTGATCACGATCCCCGTCAGCGCAGGCTTATTGGCCGGACTGCATCCTGCGGTGATTCTGGCGCTGGCAGCGGGAACCTGGCTGCAGCATCAGGTGGGGAAGCAGATGCTTGTCTGGGAGAAAAAGCACAGGGATTTCTGGACGCCTCTGGAGCGGAAGATTGAGTATATCGCCGGTAAGATGGGAGATTTTACCCATGCCAAGGATCTGCGGCTGTATGGGGCGGGCCGCTGGCTCCTGCCCAAATACGAAGGGCTGTTGGGAGAGCGCAGGCAGTGGAAGAAACGGCAACGGAATCAGAATGCTGTGATTGATGGGGCGAACCAAGCCGCAGAAGCGGTAAAACAGGCATTTGTATATGGATTTCTGATATGGGGTGTAATGGAGGGAAGGGTAAAACCGGACGACTTTATCCTGTATGTAGGACTGGCTATGACACTGAGTAACGGGCTGGCAAGGATATCGGGACAGGTGAGAGCGCTGCGGGAAAGAGAGCTGTCCATTGCCGATTACCGGAGCATGATGGAAAGGCCCGATTCCGGAAGAGGGAAGGAAGGGCAGGATAGGGCAGACGGGGCGCGGAGGAAAGAGGCTGCACCCTGTGCAAACCCGCCCGGTATTGTGTTTTCTCATGTGTCCTTCGCTTATCCCGGGGAGGGAAAGGCAGAGGCCGATTACACGCTGAAGGACGTGAGCTTTGTCATCCGGCCGGGGGAGAAAGTAGCCCTGGTGGGATTGAACGGCGCAGGCAAGACCACGCTGATTAAGCTTCTCTGCGGTATGTACGAGCCAACGGAAGGGGAGATTCTTTTGAACGGGCAGCCGTCAACAGAGTGGAGTCTGGAGGAGTGGTATGGCTTTTTTGCCGTAGTGTTTCAGGATCTCGGAGTGCTTCCGGCTCCCATTGCGGAGAATGTGGCGGCCTGCGCTTCGGAAGCAGCGGACCGGCAGCGGGTGCGGCAGTGTCTGGAGCAGGCGGGACTTTGGAAAAAGGTGGAGAGCCTGCCCCACGGAATGGATACTTATCTGCAGAAGGAATTGTTCCGGGAAGGGGTAAATCTGTCCGGAGGAGAGACTCAGAAGCTTCTTCTGGCCCGGGCTATATACCGTGAGGCGCCGGTTCTGGTATTGGATGAACCAACCGCGGCTTTGGATGCCATTGCGGAGAATGAATTGTACCTGAAGTACAATGAGCTGACCCAGGGGAGAACTTCGCTGTTCATCTCCCACAGATTGTCCAGTACCCGGTTCTGTGACCGGATTTTCATGCTGGATGGGGGCAGAATCGTGGAGGAGGGAAGCCATCAGGAGCTGATGGAGAAGAAGGGGGCTTATTACCAGCTGTTTCAGGTGCAGAGCCATTATTATCAGAAGGACAGGACAGAAGAATTTTCGTCACAGATGGATCCGTCATGGGAGGTGTCAGGTTATGTCAGCGGCTGAAAAGAGAGAAAAAGGAAAAGGGAAGAAAGTTCTGGGGATTTATAAGCGGGCCATAGGGCTTGCGTGCAGAGAGGCCGGAGCCTACATGGCGGCTCAGACCGGAAGCTGGATATTATGGGTCTGTATACCTTACTGGGGGATCTGGTTTTCGGCAAGGCTCCTGGACGAAATATTGGGAGACAGATCCCTGAATCATCTGATTTTGTATGCGGCCCTGCTGCTGGGCGGGAATTTGGCGCTGCAGTTTCTGGGGAGTTTTCTGGATATCACATGCAGCCACAAGAGTTTTGAGTTTTCCCAGAAACAGCATATGATTTTTGCCCGTAAGGTAATGGAACTGGATTACAGCCTGCTGGAGGAGGAGCGGATTCATATGCTTTACAAGCGGGTGGTGCGGGAGACATTTAACGACGGAAAGAATCTGACGGAATTACCCTTGTGTCTGGCGGAATTTCTGAGCAGTCTGGCGGGAATGGCACTGTCTGCGGCCATGGTGTGGGAGCTTTTGGTGCAGATGCGTGATTACGGAGTTTTGATGGCGCTTTTTGTGCTGACTGTGGCCTTGGGAATCTGGGTTAGCGGGAAGTGTCAGGCGAAGCGCAATGAAATCTGGCTGGAGTGTAACAAATCCATCAGTGAAAACTGCATTCAGAGGGACGGTTTCCTGGATTATCTGAATCAGTATGAACGGGGGAAGGAGATTCGGATTTACCGGCTGGGGAAGCTGATGATCGACAAACTGATGAAAACACATCATTTTAACGACAGAACTCTGGATCGGCGGAGCCGGAGGGGGATTCCTTACAGTATGTTCTCCGGTTTTGCAGCGGAGGGGACCGTGGCCATGACTTATTGCCTGACAGGTTTTGCAGCGCTTATGGGGAAGATCACTGTAGGCGGCATGACCCAGTACAGCCGGAGTATTGAGCTGTTTATGCAAAATCTGCGGGCGTTCTGGTCCGCGGGAGTGACTATGTGGTTCAACGCGGATTACCTGGAGCGGTATTTCGAATTTTTGGATACGCCAAGCCATATGCGTAAGGGCTGTCTGCCGGTGGAAAAAAGGGTGGACGGAGAGTACCGGATTGCTTTCGAGCATGTCTCTTTCCGTTATCCGGGCAGTGAAACTTATGCCCTGAAGGATATCAATATGGAATTTACGGTGGGGGAGAAGATGGCTGTAGTGGGCATGAACGGCAGCGGCAAGTCTACTTTTATTAAGCTTCTGTGCCGTCTGTACGATCCTACGGAAGGGGTGATCACCATGAACGGCATCGATATCCGGCGCTATGATTATCAGGAATACCTGAGCCTGTTTTCCGTGGTGTTCCAGGACTTTAAGCTGTTTTCCTTTACTTTGGGGGAAAATGTGGCAGTGGAGGAAACCTATGGGGAGGAAAAGGTTCGAAGCACCCTGGAAAAGGCCGGACTGGAGGAATTCCTGCAGCGGCATAAGAATGGCGTAGAGACAATTTTGTATCGGGATTTTGATGAAAACGGTGTGGAGATATCCGGCGGAGAGGCCCAGAAGATTGCTCTGGCAAGAGCTGTTTACAAGGGAGCGCCCTTTGTGCTGCTGGATGAGCCCACAGCAGCACTGGACCCCAAAGCGGAGTATGAGATTTACAAGCGGTTCAATGATTTGGTGGCAGACCGGACTACGGTGTACATTTCTCACCGGATGTCTTCCTGCCGGTTCTGCGGAGATATTGCGGTGTTCCATGAAGGCCGGATGGTGCAGCGGGGGAATCATGAATCCCTGATGGCGGAGACCGGAGGGAAGTATTATGAGCTGTGGACGGCCCAGGCCCAGTATTATCAGAAGGGCGAGAAGGACTGTGTCGTTCCGGAGTAAGAGGGATAAATAGAATCTGCCGGATCTGTTCCCTGGCGATTGGGATTGTTATTTGTGTTCATCCAAGTACAGCTGTACCCGATTGCCCACGATCCGGCTTATTTCCTCCGCATTCTTGTATCCCCTGAAGTAGTCTTCTGCCTCCTCAAGAATGATGTCGATAATGGGCGCTGTTCTCACAGGCATGGGCCTGGCGCTCTCCAATTCTTTTAAGAACTCCTCATGTCTTTCTTCCGAAACATCCGTGCCATAATAGGAGGGATAATGATGGGCTCCGTTTACCAGTTTTACCTCCGTCAGCTCATAGATACACCAGTCCATCCATTCCGCATAGGCCTTTCTGTTTACCGGTACCTCGTGATATTCCATATCCTGTAACTGAGCCTCTTCACTGATCAGAGAAAGGATAAACGCCCAGGCTCCGTCCTTATGGGGGGACTTGGCATTCACTGCCAGGGTAAAGGAAGGCAGGGAAGCCACATAGCAGCCGTCGTCAAACAGAACCCCGCAGGTCACTTTCCCTTCGGAGTTCCTGCCGTAATCCAGCAGGCAGTCAATGTATCTCCTGGTCACCATGGTCGATTCCGGATTCTTCCTGCCGTCGTCACAATGCCTCCTGGCCGCCTCCAACAGCTTTCCAAACAAGGGTGTATGAAAATTGCAGGTTCCGTTTTCCCAATCTACCATCCCCCAGAGACTGTCCGTCCCTCTTAAAAAAGATTCCAATATCTGTCCGGAGCCCCATCCCTCATAGTATACCCCATCCTTTTCCAGGGCAAGCAGGGCATCTGCAAGGGTCTCGATATCCGGTATCTCCTTGCTTCCCAGGACTTCCGCATCAATCATTTCCCCCAAGAGGCTGATCCTGGAATTCACACCGTAAATCTTATCTCCCTGCCGCCAGGTAGCAAATGTAGGGGGAAAATAGTCCTCTTCCCGGATACCGGACGCCGCCATATACGGTGCAAGATCTTCCAGGGCTTCCTTTTCCAGCATTCCGCTGACATACCCCTGGGGCAGGGAACCCCCGCCCAGAATATCCGGCCCCTTTCCCGCACCGATCTGAACACTGGTGAGCCTGAAAAAATCCTCCCAGTCATCACTGTCCGCACCGTCCTCCAGGATCACGTGATACTCACTGTTTTCACTGTTAAACTTATATATTTTGCGGGTAAGCCATTCGTCATGCCAGAATATTCCCCGCAAAACAAGAACCTCCTTTTCCACCTTTTCCATCTTCAGCTGTTCCAGGAGCCCGCCGGTCCCATCGCGCTGGGTCCACAAAAGCTCCACACTGCCGTCTTCCAGCACCTGAAAATCCTGCAGACTCAAATGCATGTACGGTTCGTAGGAAGTACCGGTAAAGGACAGTGCAAGAGACAGGGTTTCCTCTGCCGGATTCATCCTCACAATCCTGCGGCTGGGATCTTCCAGATCACTGCCCATCACTGCCGGAAGGTCGCCCCCATCCCCAATGGCTACCTGAAACTGCAGGGGTATTTCCACCCGGGACTCTGGAATAGCCTGCCCTGTAGCAGTGTCCACCTCCTCCAGAAAATTTTCCTGTTCCATGTTTTCCAGCAGCAGATACACTCTTCCGTCCTTTGTCTGACAGATGTCTTTTACGGTCATCTCTGGTTCCAGCTTATTTTCAGGAAGGATCTCACCGGAGGAAAGAATTTTTACCCAGACGCCCTGCAGGACCCGTTCCCCGTTGATCTCGGAAATACGCACGCTCCGACAATAGAAATCGCCCGCTTCGTCAATATACCACTGACTCTTGTCGCCGTAAGAGGCATAGGCATTGGGCACGCCTTCCAGCACAAGCCGGCCGGTTCCGTCCCTCCCGTATAAATAAATGTCAGTGCCTTTTGAACTTGATTCTGCCCACAGCTGCACCGGCTCCCCTTGATAAAACTGGCTCCCCAGAGGGAGATAAACCGTGCCGCCTGAATAAATTACCCAATGAGGGAACTCGTCATGAACATTTTGATCCCACAGTTCCAAATCAAAGAGTTCTTCCTGTTTCAATGTAAGGTCATAGTATTCCGTCCGCTCCGCCAGGGCGGACATTCCCTCCTCCGGTATACCGCCTTTCCACATGCTCTCCGCCGTCGCCCCTGCTTCTTCGCCCCCGCAGGCCGAGAGAACTGCACAGAGCAGAAGGGCAACTGTCCATAATCGTAATCTTTTCATAGCGTCTCCTCTTGATTAGAACCGCATTCTGCCAAAGAGCTGTTCTGCACCTCAGCAGCCTTTGTCACACCAGTTGCTGCTTCTATTATACAGTCAGGCAGAGACACAATCAATACCAGAGTGTGTAACAGCCCTATTTTTCGGGATTTTTTCGGAAAGTTCGTCTTGACAATTGCCGTTGCTTGTATTATTCTGAATTTATGAAAGGAAAAGGTATTTTCCTTTAGTCTGAATTTCGTTATTTCTAAGGTTTAATAGCGTTTCTGCTGTTTTTCACTGGAAAATAGTATGGATAAAAGAAACATGAAAAGGGCAGAAGCGGGAGTGTCTGTATTCGCCTGTTTTCTGCCGGAGGGGATCCGTATTTTTATCCGGTCCCACAGGGATGAGGGCGCAACGGAGGAGGCAATAGCGGATAAACTTCAGACCTATTATGCCATGTCGGAAGACTGCGCACAGGCAGCATTAAAGGACAGGTAAACCCAGTGGGAAGACACAGGAGGCAGATTTAGCGGAATTTGCTATAATTATGCGGAAATTTTAGGCAATAATATGCTTGATAAGCGGAATTACTGGTGGTAAAATAGTTTGAGTTTCAAACTATAAAGGATTTTGAGGTGAAAAGGATGAATACCATCAGGAAAATGTATTGCAGAACCTTTCAGTTCTGTTTCCGGGCCGCGCTTCCCGTGCTGCCTTACAGGGAGCCGGAGATATTGGATAATATGGAAGAATTGGGCAATGTTCTGGCCAGGAAGGGGAAAACTTCCGCGCTCATTGTCACGGATAAGGGAATTTCGGGACTGGGCCTGGTCAAAGGGCTGACGGATGCCCTGGAGAAGGCGGGAATCACTTATACGCTGTATGACGATACGGTGCCGAACCCGACCATTGACAATGTGGAGGCGGCCAGACGGGTTTACCTGGAGAACGGCTGCAGCGCCGTCATTGCTTTCGGAGGCGGTTCTTCCATTGACTGTGCCAAGGCTGCAGGAGCCAGAATTGCAAAACCCCGTCAGCCGGTGCGGAAGATGCGGGGACTTCTGAAAATCCATAAAAAACTGCCCATGTTGGCAGTCATTCCCACCACTGCGGGCACGGGAAGCGAAACCACCCTTGCGGCGGTGATCACGGACGCTTCCACCCATCACAAGTATCCCATAAATGATTTTTCCCTGATTCCCAGGTATGCGGTTCTGGACTATCGGGTAACCACCGGACTGCCCCGGCATATAACGGCCACCACAGGGATGGATGCCCTGACCCATGCGGTGGAAGCTTATATCGGCGGCAGTACCACAAAGCTGACAAAAAGGATGGCGGAGACGGCAGTGCGGCTGATTCGGGATAATCTGAAACAGGCCTATGACAACGGGGAAGATGCAAAAGCCCGGGAGAGCATGCTGTATGCCGCGTATTGCGCGGGAATCGCCTTCACCCGTTCCTATGTGGGATACATTCATGGAGTGGCCCATTCCCTGGGAGGGCGTTACGGCGTGCCTCATGGCCTGGCCAACGCCGTGATTCTGCCCTGGTTTCTGGAGGAATATGGTGTCAGCTGCGAGAAGCGTCTGGGACAGCTGGCGCGGAACTGTGAAATTGCAGGCAGGGAGGCGGATGATCATACCGCTTCCGAAACCTTTATCCGGTGGATCCGGGAGCTGAACCGTTCCATGGAGATTCCGGAAACCATAGAGGGAATCCGGCAGGAGGATATTCCCGGGATGGCAGCCCATGCGGACAGGGAAAGCAATCCCCTATACCCGGTGCCCCGGCTGATGGACAGAAAGGAACTGGAAGTCATGTACCGGAGGATCGGCGGTCTGGAGAAGGTCTGCGGAAAACAGCCGGAAAGGAACGGACAAAAATGGAAATCAGCGATATCGTAAAAAAACAGAGACAATATTTCCGCAGCGGGGCCACAGGGGATGTGGAGGCCCGGATCCGGGTGCTGACGAAACTGCAGCAGGCTATCCGGGCCCATGAGGCAGGACTCTGCGAAGCCATGAAAGCGGATCTGGGGAAAAGCGCCAGTGAGGCTTATATGTGTGAGGTAGGGCTTACACTCAGTGAGCTGTCTTATCAGATCAGGCATTTGAGAAGGTGGGCCAGGCCCAAAAGGCGGGGGACGGATCTGGCCAATTTCCACGGCAGAAGTTTTTCCGTCAGGGAGCCCTATGGATGCGTGCTGATCATGTCCCCGTGGAATTATCCTTTTCTGCTGTGCGTGGAGCCCATGATTGGGGCCATTGCGGCGGGAAACTGCTGCATTCTGAAGCCCTCCGCCTATTCCCCGGCCACCTCCGGGGCCATCCGGCAGTTGGTGCAGGAGGTTTTTCCGGAGGAGTATGTGGCGGTAGTGGAAGGGGGACGGGCGGAGAACAGCGCCCTGTTGGAGGAGCGGTTTGATTACATCTTCTTTACCGGAGGCGTTACCGTGGGAAAACTGGTGATGGAAAAGGCTGCGGCTCATCTTACCCCGGTGACTCTGGAACTGGGCGGGAAAAGTCCCTGTATTGTGGACCGGACGGCGGACTTAAAACTGGCTGCTGCCAGAATCGCTTTCGGAAAGTATCTGAACTGTGGGCAGACTTGTGTGGCGCCGGACTATCTGCTGATTCACAAGTCCGTGAAGGATGCTTTTCTGGAGCAGTTCA
Organism: uncultured Acetatifactor sp.; assembly: GCA_910586515.1. Taxonomy (GTDB): domain Bacteria; phylum Bacillota; class Clostridia; order Lachnospirales; family Lachnospiraceae; genus Acetatifactor. The sequence goes on along the minus strand of CAJUGL010000037.1, from coordinate 18,019 downwards.
TCCCTGCGGTAAAGGGGATGTACGGTGATAAACCTCTGGAAAATCCGGATTACGGCAAGATCATAAACCGGAAGCATTTTGACCGGATAAGGGGACTGATGGATCCGCAGAAGCTTATATGGGGCGGGGAGGCGGATCCGGAGGCTTTGCAGATTGCGCCGGCGGTGATGGATTCCGTAACCGGGGAGGATGCCGTAATGCAGGAGGAAATCTTCGGTCCCGTTCTGCCTGTCCTGACTTTTGAGGATATGGAGCAGGCATTTGCCTTTGTGCGGGAGCGGGAGAAGCCCCTGGCGGCCTATCTTTTTACCAGGGATAAGAATACGGAAAACCGATTTCTGGAAAGCGTTTCCTTCGGGGGAGGCTGCATCAATGATACCATCATGCATCTGGCCACTTCCCGGATGGGCTTTGGGGGCGTGGGAAACAGCGGCATGGGCTCGTATCATGGCATCAGAAGCTTCGAAACCTTTTCTCATGAGAAAAACGTGCTGAAGAAATACGGTTGGATTGATCTGCCCCTGCGGTATCAGCCTTACAGCGGGAAAAAGGACAAATTGGTGCGGATGTTTCTGAAGTGAGGAAGAAAGGAGTCAGTTGGGAATGAAAATACTGGTAATCGGCGGGAGTTATTTTTTCGGAAGGGTTTTTGTCATGCAGGCGGCAAAGGCCCATGAGGTGACCGTGGTGAACAGGGGAACCTATTCTCTGGCGGGAATGGGCGTACAGGAGAAAAAGAGTGACAGACGGGACGAGGCATTCTGGAGGTCCTGGGGGGAAGACTATGATGTCATTGTGGATTTCTGCGCCTATGAGAAGGGGGACATTGCCAAAGTGCTTCGAAATATGAAGGGCAGTGCCGCGCAGTACATTCTGATCAGTACGGTGGATGTATATGAGAGGGGGATTTCCGGACGAAAGAGAGAGGATACGCCCCTGGAAACCAGAGTTTTTCCCGGGGAGGCGGGAGCTTATATTGCGGGGAAGGCGGCTTTGGAGCAGGAACTTTGGGAGGAATGCGGAAGGCGGGGCATGGAAAATACGATACTGCGTCCGGCCGTACTTTATGGCCCCTTCAATTATGCCCCCAGGGAGTCCGCCTATATTCAGCTGATGGTACAAAACCATGTACTGCCCCGGATAACGGATGCGTCAGGCGCTTTTCAGTTTGTCTATGTGAAGGATGCGGCGGATGCGGTTGTGAAATGCCTTCTGAACCCCAGGGCATACGGTGAAGCCTATAATCTCTGTCCGGAAGAGACCGTCACCTACAACTTGTTTTCGGATGCGCTGAAGAAAGCGGCGGATGTGGAGTACACGGAGATTCCCATGACGGCTGACCAGGCCCTGCAGCAGGGGGTGCCTCTTCCGTTTCCCCTGACGGAAGAGGAGTCCCAATTGTATTCCGGAGAAAAGGGCCGTACCGAACTGGATTTACAATATATCAGTCTGGAGGAAGGCATGGCCAGGACTTACCGGGCCTTTAAGGGAGTTTACTCCTGACGGTTGGTCTCGTAAAATTCCTGTACCGCATGGAAAAAGGCGTCGATATTTTCCCACTTTGACATAGGCGGAATGTCACAGCCTGAGGAGATTACAAAATTATCGTATTTGCAGCATTTTTCCATCAGGGCCAATGTTTCCTGGCGGATGGACTGGGGGGTACCGTTTCTGAATTGTCCTGCCGGATCAATATTACCCATCACCAGTTTGTCCCCGGGCATTTTCCGCAGCATTTCCTCCATATCTACCGCATTTCCGAAATGGAAGGCAGCGGCGCCGGTGGAGGCAATGGAATGGGTCATCTGATATAGCGCATGCCGCACTGGGCCGCCAGTTTTGATACATTGATGCCGTAGGCCTCCAGGGACGACATGGCCCTGTCAGGGAAGCGGCAGAGTTCGCCTGTTTTTTTCCCGCATACCGGGCACAGGCGGCAGCCGCCGGCGCCCAGATGGAGCGCCTTTTGGCAGTAGTTTTTTTCGAAGAGTTCCCGAATGTTCCTTGCCAGAGTATTGTGGAAATCCCCTGCTTCCATCATGCCCTCAAAATCATAACTGTCTTCCAGAAGCCCGATTGTCTGGTAGACCAGGGCATGGGAATAGGTTCCGGCCTCCCGGATCAGATCGTCGATCTCCCCGATGTCCGGCGGGCACATATAGCTTTTTCCGTAATTGCCGCAGGCGTTGGAGGCGCACATGCTGCGGAAGGCAGTGTCAAAGGAAATACTGTCCACGTTGATCACTGTGGCAGCGTTGGCTCCCAGGGCCAGGATTTGTTCCTTTAATGTCTCCGGCGCAAAGGCCGCTGTATCCGCAGCCATGGGTGTTTTCTCCCCGCCCATGTCAGGCAATCTCCCGGCAGAATGCGGCTGCTGCATCGGCTGCACTGGCCGCATCCGGAGTGTATTTGTCTGCGCCGATCTCCTGGCAGAAGGCTTCCGTCACAGGAGCGCCGCCGATCATGATCTTTACCTTGTGGCGGATTCCCGCTTTTTCCGCCTCTTTTACCACCTGGCCCATCACAGGCATGGTGGTGGTCAGCAGGGCGGAGCAGCAGATGATCTGGCAGTTTTGTTCCAGGGCAGTCTTCACATAGGTTTCGGGATCCACATCCGTTCCCAGGTCCACAACTTCCAGACCCTTGCCCTCCATCATCATTTTCACCAGATTTTTCCCGATGTCATGGAGATCGCCTTTTACCGTGCCGATGCATACTCTGCCCACGGAAGCCGCGCTGTCATCGGCCAGCAGGGGCTTTAAGAGGGCGGTGCCCATGTTCATGGCGCGGGCAGCCACCAGGACCTCCGGCACGAAGACTTCGTTCTTCTTGAACTTTTCGCCTACCACGTCCATGCCGGACAGAAGACCCTGTTCCAGAATCTCCTTCGGGGAAATGCCCTCGTCAATGGCCTGTTGGACCAGTTCCTTTACAATCTTTGTCTTGCCTCTCTGGAGATTTTCGGATATTTCGTTTAAAATGCTCATATTTTCCTCCCGTTTTTTAACTGTTATTAGATGACGGAACTTTTAGGACTTCGGGTAGTCCCTGCAGGCCTGGATATAGGCCTTGATGTTTTCCCAGGGTACTTCTGGCTCCAGAAGGTGGGTGGGAGCGACCAGAAGTCCTCCCTTTGGGCCTGCAATGTCCAGATTGCGGAAGACCTGGGCCCGGACCTCCTGGGGTGTTCCGAAGGGCATGGTGGTCTGGGTTCCGATGGTTCCGTGGAAGGAAATCCGGCTGCCGTATTTCTCATGAATCTCCCGGAAATCCATGCACTCGGGCTGTACAGGGTTCAGCACGTCAATGCCCACCTGGATCAGATCTTCGATAAAGGGCTCAATGAAACCGCAGGAATGGTAAAAAATGATCACATCCGGGTTGATGGCCCTTGCAGCGTCCACTACTTTTTTCAGCCGGGGCTTCAGCCATGTCTGATAAAGATCCCGGCTCATCATGACAGTGCGCTGCATTCCCACATCGTCTCCCAGATAGAGCACTTCGGCTCCGGTTTTCATGAAATATTCCGCCCGCTGCACGGCCAGCTCCGTCACCTTGTCCAGTACGAAGTCTGCCATTTCGTCCTCTGCCATCATGTCCATCATCAGCACTTCCATGCCCCGCATGTACCAGGCAGTCTCCCAGACCGTGCACTGCATATTTCCGCAGACCACCTTGTCCTGTTTTTTTAATTCGTTGTTGCGGGCAAGCTGCCCGGCCACATCCGCTTCATCCATCCCGGAATTGTTTATTCCAGGAGGGTGAGGACAATTATTATATTTATATCGCAGAAGAGCAGGAGGGTATTCTGGGAACTGAATGGAAGGTGCGGAAAGTGCGTGTGAATATTTCGGACCAGAATGATACGGCTGCGGCTGTCCAGAGCGCGGAGATAAACGGGGATACCCGGATTGTGTCAGGTACGGACAAGCCTCTTGAGGATGGGGACACGGTCAGGGTGTTACAATGAGGGAAATCAGCGTATCCACCACACGCCGCTTGTCGTCAAAACTAACCTCGTCCCAGTTAAACGGGAGCCAACCTACAATTATATTATACCTCGGGCGGCCCCATATCACAAGGATGTCAATGGGTTACATGCGCTGTCCGGCGTATTTGCTAAACACGTCAAACAGCTTTAAACTTTCACAGAAGAAAAGGGCGGCACTTTTTACAGTGTTGCCCTTTGGCCTGCCCCTGCTTTGGGAAATTTATTCGTACTTATTAACGATAGCGGCTGCTGAAAATAACGGAGGGAACTGGATATCTATTCCATCATTATTCAGTGGGAAGATTGTAGTAAAAACGGCTGTTCAAGACATCCCTGTCCTTGTAGTAGTTATAGATATTCTCCACGCGCTCCCAAACCTGTTCATCAAAGTAGATGTCGCTCCGCTGGCTGACCATGCTCTCCGTATGCTGACGGAGGTTTGTGTAAAACAGGTCAGTCGCCTCGTAGCAGACATACTGCTCATCTTCATATACTTTGTACTGCTCCAGTGCACCAAAAGTTATGAGCTGTCCGTGGATAAAGGCAATATCCTCTGAACTGTGAATGTCCTCCACATTGTAGGTAAAGAAGTAAAGCAGGGGGATATCTGCGCCGCCATCGACCTCTCCTTTATGCTGGGGAACATACGCGCTCAAAACCAAGGCGCTTTCGCTTTCGGTAGAGCCAACCGGGATGCCATAGCCATCAAGGCTGCGCCAGTGCAGACCGGTCAGCCAGTGTTGTGTCTCCAGAGGAGCAGTCTCATCAAAGATAACCTCCGGGTTTAGCCCGTCAATCGCCAGGGGAGCCTTTGCTGCGGGGACTACATCCCGATCCAGTGTGGTCAACAGTTCCTGGCATTTCTGAAGGTAACTGCCCGCGGCCTCTCTCCGCTCGTCGATATTGGCGGGATAGGTTTCAAAATAAGGCCGCAGTTCCTCCATGATTTGAGCAGCCAGTTCTCTGTCGGCCTCGGCAGCAGGAATGGGGAGCGGCGTCTCTACCACCGTTTTGATTGGCTCCGCAAAATAAACAGTACACATCCAGTCCTGTCCAAACACAAAATTGTTGTTCGTCAGCACGAAAAAGTAATGGTCATCGGTGAGCGGCTGTTCCAGCACATCCATGTCGTACGCTTGGGAGAGATCCACCGTCATCACGCCGCTGGTATGCGCTCCGAATTCAGTGCCGCTGAATACAATCTCACCAGAGGTTGGAACGATTTCTTCGGCGGTAGACCATTGCATCAGTCTCAACTGCGGCTGGAAACTCAGATTTTTATTTGACCGGTTTTCTACTTGAATTGATACGAGGCCATCCCCCTCATAGGTGGCGGAAAGGCTCAAATCATCCCCGTCCAAAGAAGAAAACAGGCTGACTGCAAAGGCAGTCATTGTGAGGCAGCACACCATCACAGCCGCCATAAGCACAGAGACTCCGATAGGACGGCGGCGATGGGATACCAATTCAACGCCGGTTTTTTCCACGAAAATATCTTTTATGTTCTGCAAATTTGTTTTATTGAAAGAACTCATATTGTCCTCCTTCTGAGCGCGTAAGCATCTCATGCAATCTCCGTTTTGTTTGGTACAGCCGGTTGTCGATTTGTTTCACACTCATATCCAGCGCCAGTGCGATTTCTTTGGGCTTTTGATCGTAGTAATACCGGCGAATCAAAATTTCACGATCCGGTTCACCAAGAGCGTTGACTGCCGCGAGCAGGGCTTTGCGCGTCTCCGCCTCCAGAACGGCATCCACAACACTGAGCTGGTCGATAAAGTCTGTATCTTCCAGAGGAAGTGTATTGCGCTTTGTTATTTCCCGATATCGGTTCACAGCCTGTGTGCGGGCAACGATAGACAGCCAGGTTTTCAGTTTTCCCCGTTGGTGATCGAATTTTTCCGGATGTTCCCATAAGTAGATGAATGTATCAGCAACACATTCCTCCACATCTTGAACTGACCCGATATGGCTCAAAACTGCCTCTGCCACCGACCATAACAGCTTGGAATATTTTGTGATTGTCTCGTTAATCGCTGCTTCATTTCGATTTTTGATGGCTGTTATTATTTTTTCATCATTCAAAAACTTTACCTCCTGTTTTGATTGACCGGTCATATATAGTACGTTAAAAAAGGAAAAAACACTGATATTTTTTAAAAATTCTCATTTTTTCTTTACGACTGAAATTGTATCAGCATTAAAAAAATCGGGCAAGAACATTATGAAGGCGTACAAATAACATTACCAAAGTGGACTCCGGCCATATCGCAAATTATTTGTCTTTCCAGACGGAAGTTATCCTTTATTCCGGCACAATGATTGACGACGGAGGCGGCGTTGCGTTCATGCAGGGATTTTTACCGGATATCCGGCAGTTCTCACCTTTCGCGTCAAATCTGTTTACAAAATTTTCATAAGCTTTATACTGATTCTATAAAAAGCTGCAGGGGACGGCGCTTTGGGTGCAGTCTTTATCAGCAGTAGTTTCGGGAGCGAAAGAAAGGATCAGTATGATATGAGAACGAAATTCCGACAAAAAACACGCTGCCCATCACATTCCATGTCAGGCAATCTGGCTTTTGCCCTGAGAAAAGCCTGGCAGATGGACAAAGTTCTGATGCTGGCTACGGTGCTGCAGATGCCTGTGCTGGTGCTGCTGCCCCTTTGTACAACCTATTTATCCTCCTATATGGTGAAGTGGATCGGGGAGGGCGCATCCGCGGTGACGCTTACGGCGAATATTCTATGGTTATCTGCAGCATTGCTGGCCCTGCATCTGGCCAGTCAGATTTTGAATGCCAGGATTGGCTGGGGCGCCATGCTGAACCGGATGCAGTATCTTACCCTGTGCAGTGAGAAGGCCATGGATATGGACTACGGGAATCTGGAAAATCCCCAGGGACAGACCAGGATGCAGAAGGCCCTGAATGTGTTCTACGAATCCGGCAACGTCACCCAGCAGCTGTTATCCCAGGTTGTAGGCATGGCATCGGATCTGATAGGACTGGGGGCGTATTCCGTGCTGATTGCGTCTCTGAGTCCCTGGCTGGTGCTTTTGCTGGCAGGGATGACACTGGCCGCCTACTTTGTAAACAGGGCAAACATTGTCTGGAACCATCTGCATAAGGATGACTGGGTACCTTTGGACCGCAAGATCAACTATATCTGGAATCGGGCAGGGGAGTTTGCAGCGGCAAAGGATATCCGGCTCTACGGGATGAAGGGATGGCTTGGGGCGCTGTTTGACGAGTTTATGAAGGAACGGATGAAGTGGCATAAAAAGGGGGAGGCCAGGGGCATGAGGGTGGATGCCCTTGCGGGGATTCTGAATTTTATCCGGGACGGCGCGGCATACGGATTACTTTTATACCGAATTGTAAATGACGGAATGCCGGCTGCGGAGTTTGTCCTATATTTCGGATTGATTTCCAGGTATTCTTCCTGGCTCCTGGGACTCATCGGACACTATGGGGAACTGCAGCGCACGGCTTTTGCCTTCGGTGATGTGAGGGAATTTCTGGAGATTCCGGATCATTTCCGGCGGGAAAAGGGAGAAAGGCTTCCGGAGGAGGCGCCGGAGATTGTCTTCCGGGATGTTTCGTTTCGGTATCCCGGCAGCGAAAAGGACACTGTCAGCGGACTGAGCTTCACGGTGAAGAAGGGGGAGAAGATTGCCCTGGTGGGGGAAAACGGGGCGGGAAAGACCACACTGGTGAAGCTGCTGTGCGGTTTGTATCACAGGGATTCGGGACAGATTCTGGTTGGAGGGAAGGATGTGGGCAGTTATGAGCGGGATGATTATTATACCCTGTTGTCTGCGGTTTTCCAGGAGATCTACCTGCTGCCTGCCTCTTTGGAGAAAAACATTGCTCTTTGCCCGGAAGAGGATATTGACCGGGAGAAGCTGGAGCGGGTTATGGAATTATCCGGAATCCGTGAAAAAGCAGATACATTGCCCAAAAGGGAAAAGACAATTTTGATGAAGAGTGTCAGGGAGGACGGCGTGGAGCTTTCCGGCGGGGAGAAGCAGAAGCTGGCGCTGGCCAGGGCGCTGTACAAGGGCGGGAAGATTATGGTCCTGGATGAGCCCACCGCCGCTCTGGATCCGGTGGCGGAGGATGAGATTTACCAGAGATACAATGAGCTGACCAGGGGGGCAACCTCTGTCTTTATCTCCCACAGGCTGTCCAGTACCAGGTTTTGCGACAGGATTCTGTTTCTGGAGGGCGGCAGGATCACGGAGGAGGGCACCCATGAGGAGCTGATGGCGCTTGGGGGAAAATATGCCGCCATGTATGAGATACAGAGCCGTTATTATCGGCAGCATGGCTTTTGAGAAGGGGGTCAGGTAAAAAATATGAAAAAAATAAAAGAAGACATGAATATCCTGATACGAAGCCTGAAAGAAATCCGGCGGATTTCTCCGGGGTACCTGGGTATGATTCTGTGTCAGGGGGTATTTGCGTCTCTTTCCCCTTTTGTTGCTTTATATATGTCTGCGCAGATACTCAACGGCATTGTCAGGCAGGAGGAACCAAAGCGGCTGTTTTTCTATGCGGCAGCAACGCTGACGGTTGATCTTGGGGTGCATCTTGTGACCGGTTTATTGAATCATCTGCTGAATCAGCGGCAGTACCGTTTCTGGCCTGCCTGCAAAATGGCAATCAGTGAGAAGATGATGGAACTGGACTATGAGCAGGTGGAATCCCCCAAAACCTATCAGCTGCGGCAGCAGATTGAGGACTATGAGAACACCGGGGGAGAGGGACTGGGGAATCTGCGGTGGCAGTTTCAGGCTCTGGTTTCCAATGTATTTACACTGGGATTTTCCGTTTCTCTGGCAGCTTCGCTTTTTACGGCTTCTTATCAGGGGCAGGCCCGGGGCATTCTGGCCTTTGCGGCATCTCCCTGGGCTTCTGTCCTGCTCCTTTCGGCCATTTTGCTGAACGGATTTCTTGGCATGAGGCTTGGCGGGAAAATGGTGGAAAAGAGCCATGCCCTGATGGGAGAGGTTATTGCGGCAAACCGTATATACGGATACTATCTGGAGAACCATGTGCTGACTTACCGCACGGGAAAGGATATCCGGATCTATGGGCAGAAGGCAGTGGTGAATGAGGAGATGGAGGAACATTACAGCGCAGGAAAGCGTATGGTGGACGGGCAGATTCGGAATGAGGCCAAATATTCCGGGGCAATCGCCGCTTCTACGGCGGTGTTAAGTACCTTGGTTTATCTCTTTGTGGGGCTCAGGGCTCTGACAGGCATGATCGGCCTTGGAGATGTGGTACTGTATATCGGCAGCATCAGCCGGTTTACGGAAGGGTTTTCCGGATTGATGATGACTTTGACCAGAATGCGGACGAACAATGACGCCATGAGGGCTTATTTTCAGTTTATGGATCTGCCGGTAAGCGGGAAGGATTCAGCCGGAGGATGGAAAGACAGGGAGTATGGAGTCGGCAAAGGGACAGTCCCTGCAGGACAGAAGCCCCAATATGAAGTGGAATTCCGCAATGTATCCTTCCGATATCCGGGCGCGGAGACTTGGGCATTGAGACATATTTCCCTGAAATTCCGGGCGGGAGAGCGGCTTGCAGTGGTGGGACAGAACGGCAGCGGCAAGACCACCTTCATCAAGCTGCTGTGTCGGCTGTATGAACCGGAGGAGGGCAGTATCCTGCTGAATGGGGTGGATATCAGGGAATATTCGCCGGAGGAATACAGAAAGGTATTTTCCGTGGTGTTTCAGGACTTTCAGCTGTTTTCTTTCTCCCTGGCCCAGAACGTGGCCGCAGGGATGACGCCGGATAGGGACAGGGTTACAGAGTCCCTTGAGCAGGCAGGGTTCGGAGAGCGTCTGGCCGGAATGCCTCTGGGGATCCATACCTGTCTTTACAAGGATTTCGAGGAAAGCGGGGTGGAAATCTCCGGAGGTGAGGCCCAGAAGATCGCTTTGGCCAGAGCCCTGTACAAAGACGCCCCTATTGTAGTCCTGGATGAGCCTACCGCTGCCCTGGATCCGGCTGCGGAATATGAGATCTATTCCAGATTCAATGAGATTGTGGGAGGAAAGTCCGCGATTTACATCAGTCACCGCCTCTCCTCCTGCAGGTTCTGCGATGACATTGCCGTATTCCATAGGGGAGAACTGGTGCAGCGGGGGACTCACGAAGAGCTGGTGGCCCGAAGGGAGGGGGAGTACTTCCGGCTGTGGAATGCACAGGCCCAACATTATGCGGGGGAGGGGAAGCAAAAATGATTTGCGGCAAAAAGATTTTTTAAAACCAATGAAATAGTCATTGACAGAACATCCGCAAGCAACTATAATAATACAGTGTGCGTGCGGATGTTTCTGTTTTGCTGCTGTGACAGGCTGCAAAATCAGGAGGACTGCAAGGCACCAAGGAACAAAAACAGTTAATCCATGAAAGAGGTGAAACAGAATGCCAACATTTAACCAATTAGTAAGAAAAGGACGCCAGACTTTTGCAAAGAAGTCTACTGCACCTGCTCTGCAGAAAGGGTATAACTCTCTTCACAAGAAGGCTACCAACGCATCTGCTCCTCAGAAGCGCGGCGTATGCACCACTGTTAAGACAAATACCCCTAAGAAGCCGAACTCCGCGCTCAGAAAGATCGCCAGGGTACGTCTTTCCAACGGAATCGAGGTTACAAGCTACATTCCAGGAGAAGGACATAACCTTCAGGAGCACAGCGTTGTATTGATCCGCGGCGGCAGGGTAAAGGATCTGCCCGGTACAAGATATCACATTATCCGTGGTACTCTGGATACCGCAGGGGTTGCCAACAGGAAGCAGGCCCGTTCCAAGTACGGTGCTAAGAGGCCCAAGGCAGCAAAGAAATAAGCGTTTTGGAGGCTGATGCTTCCGAAGGGCAACATTCAAAGCGTCATCTTTGGTTCACAAAAACGGAACTGAGAAAGTGTTGGAATTCTGTTGTACAGATAAACAGCGCGAACACTTGGGGAAACACATGTGAGTACCGATGATCTATTAGTCGGCGGTGTCAGTTGCCGCCAAAGTGTCCTGTATACGGAATGCAGAGCAGAGATATACTGTTTAAAGCAATGCGTTTGTTGAATACAGAGCACACTTTATGAATAAGGAGGGAAGAACCGTGCCACGTAAAGGACATATTCAGAAAAGAGATGTATTGGCAGATCCTTTATACAATAACAAAGTGGTGACAAAGCTGATCAACAACATTATGCTTGACGGCAAGAAAAGTGTCGCACAGAAGATTGTATACGGTGCATTTGCAAAAGTAGAGGCTAAATCAGGCAAGCCGGCCCTGGAGGTATTTGAGGCGGCCATGAATAATATTATGCCTGTTCTGGAAGTAAAGGCCAGACGTATCGGCGGCGCGACCTATCAGGTGCCCATCGAAGTGAGGGCGGAGAGACGCCAGGCGTTGGGACTCCGCTGGCTGACCATGTTCTCCCGCAAGAGAAGCGAGAAGACCATGGAGGACAGACTGGCAAACGAGATTCTTGATGCATCCAACAACACGGGATCCGCAGTCAAGAGAAAAGAAGATATGCATAAGATGGCGGAGGCAAACAAGGCGTTTGCGCACTACAGGTTCTAGTTGTCTGCAGGGGAAACGCCTCGGCGTTTGCGCACTACAGATTTTAAGATGTTCCAGTGGAGGCGCCTCCATATCTGTACAATACAGATTCCTGGAATCGGAAGGAGGCGGATTCTGCCGGAAGGCATATTTTCATGCATTGAGAGATTAGAATAGGAGGAAAAAATCTTGGCTGGAAGAGAATACCCGTTAGAGAGAACCAGGAATATCGGGATTATGGCTCATATCGATGCTGGAAAGACCACATTGACAGAGCGTATCCTGTACTATACTGGCGTCAACTACAAGATCGGTGACACTCACGAAGGCACTGCTACCATGGACTGGATGGAGCAGGAGCAGGAGCGCGGAATCACCATCACATCAGCGGCTACAACCTGCCATTGGACATTGGAAAAAGAGACCAAACGCATGCCGGATGCTCTGGAGCATCGTATCAATATTATTGATACGCCCGGACACGTTGACTTTACCGTTGAGGTAGAGCGTTCCCTTCGTGTACTGGACGGTGCAGTGGGCGTTTTCTGTGCAAAGGGCGGTGTGGAGCCCCAGTCTGAAAACGTATGGCGTCAGGCTGACACTTATAATGTTCCCCGTATGGCGTTTATCAACAAGATGGACATCATGGGAGCTGACTTTTACGGTGCCGTGGAGCAGATTCGGACAAGACTTGGCAAGAATGCCATTATCACTCAGCTGCCCATCGGCAAGGAAGATGAATTCAAGGGAATCATCGATCTGTTTGAGATGAAGGCCTATATCTATAATGATGATAAGGGCGATGACATCACCGTGACAGACGATTTGGGCGATATGAAGGACGACGCAGAGCTTTATCGTGCGGAAATGGTGGAGAAGATCTGCGAGTTGGACGACGACCTGACCATGCAGTATCTGGAAGGGGAGGAGCCTTCTGTAGAAGACATGAAGAAGGCATTGCGGAAGGGAACCTGTGAATGCGCGGCGATTCCCGTATGCTGTGGTTCCGCATACCGCAACAAGGGCGTTCAGAAGCTTCTGAATGCAATTCTGGAGTATATGCCTGCACCCACGGATATACCGCCCATCAAGGGTACGGATATGGACGGCAACGAGGTGGTAAGGCATTCTTCTGACGAGGAACCCTTCTCCGCGCTGGCGTTTAAGATCATGACCGATCCTTTCGTAGGAAAGCTAGCGTTTTTCCGTGTGTATTCCGGAACCATGAATTCCGGATCCTATGTGCTGAATGCCACAAAAGATAAAAAAGAACGTGTGGGACGTATCCTGCAGATGCATGCCAACAAGCGTGCGGAACTGGATAAGGTTTACTCCGGCGATATCGCTGCTGCAGTAGGCTTTAAGCTCACCACCACAGGCGATACCATCTGTGATGACCAGCATCCTGTAATTCTGGAGTCCATGGAATTCCCGGAGCCCGTTATTGAGCTGGCCATCGAACCCAAGACCAAGGCTGGACAGGGCAAGATGGGCGAGGCGCTGGCAAAGCTGGCAGAGGAGGATCCTACATTCCGTGCTCATACAAATCAGGAGACAGGACAGACTATTATCGCCGGTATGGGCGAGCTCCATCTGGAGATTATCGTGGACCGTCTGCTGCGTGAGTTCAAGGTAGAGGCAAACGTAGGCGCGCCTCAGGTTGCCTACAAGGAAGCGTTTACCAAGGCTGTGGAAGTGGATTCCAAGTATGCAAGACAGTCCGGCGGCCGTGGTCAGTACGGACATTGTAAGGTGAAATTCGAACCCATGGAGGCAAACTGCGTGAAGTTCGAGTTTGATCCCAAGGCGAATATCCTGATCAACGATCCGCCCACGCTGTTGTTTGAAAGCACCGTTGTAGGCGGTACCATTCCCAAGGAATACATTCCTGCGGTAGGTAATGGTATCAAGGAAGCTGCACAGGCAGGTATCCTGGGCGGATTCCCTGTGCTGGGTGTTCACGCCAATGTATATGACGGTTCCTACCATGAGGTTGACTCTTCCGAACTGGCATTCCACATCGCCGGCTCCATGGCGTTCAAGGAAGCTATGCAGAAGGCAAATCCGGTACTGCTGGAGCCCATCATGAGGGTGGAAGTCACCATGCCGGAAGAGTATATGGGCGACGTTATCGGCGACCTGAATTCCCGCCGGGGACGTGTGGAAGGCATGGACGATATCGGCGGCGGCAAGATGGTGAGAGCATTCGTTCCTCTTGCGGAAATGTTCGGTTACTCCACAGACCTGCGTTCCAAGACCCAGGGCCGCGGCAACTACTCCATGTTCTTTGAAAAATACGAGCAGGTACCCAAGAACGTTCAGGAAAAGGTTCTTGCAGCCAAGGGAAAGTAACCCAAAGAGCATAGCTTTTCAACAGAGAAAAGGAGATGACCGCCTGAGGCAGGCAATCATTTGATTTCTTGCTAAAAAGTGTCAATAATATTTAAAAATAGCTTGAAAAACCTTTAGTTATTTACTATAATCAGAGGTAGCCGAGATAAAAGCGCCGAGTGTGCGGAATGCGCTTCGGCGAAGAGGATGTAAAAAAATAAGTTTCATTAATTGAAGGAGGACTTTAATAATGGCAAAAGCTAAATTTGAAAGAAACAAGCCCCATTGTAACATTGGTACCATTGGCCACGTTGACCATGGTAAGACCACTCTGACCGCCGCAATCACCAAGACCCTGAATACCAGACTGGGAACCGGCGAAGCTGTTGCATTCGATATGATCGACAAGGCTCCCGAAGAGAGAGAGCGTGGAATCACCATCTCTACCGCACACGTAGAGTATGAGACCGAGAACAGGCACTATGCGCACGTTGACTGCCCGGGCCATGCTGACTATGTAAAGAACATGATCACCGGTGCCGCTCAGATGGACGGCGCAATCCTGGTTGTGGCTGCTACCGACGGCGTTATGGCTCAGACCAAGGAGCATATCCTTCTGGCTCGTCAGGTAGGTGTTCCTTATATCGTAGTATTCCTGAACAAGTGTGACAGCGATGACGTTGACGACGATATCCTGGAGCTGGTTGAGATGGAAGTAAATGAGCAGCTGGAAGAGTACGGCTTTACAGATTGCCCCATCATCAAGGGTTCCGCTCTGAAGGCTCTGGAAGATCCTAACTGCGAGTGGGGCGACAAGATTCTTGAGCTGATGAAGACTGTTGACGAGTATATTCCTAATCCTGAGCGTGATACAGACAAGCCTTTCCTGATGCCTGTAGAGGATGTATTCACCATTACCGGACGCGGTACTGTTGCTACCGGCCGTGTTGAGCGTGGTACCCTGAAGCTGAATGAGGAAGTTGAAATCGTTGGTATTAAGGAAGAGACCAGAAAGACTGTTGTTACCGGTATCGAGATGTTCCGTAAGATGCTTGATTCCGCACAGGCTGGTGACAATATCGGCGCACTGCTCCGCGGTGTTCAGAGAACCGAAATCGAAAGAGGACAGGTTCTTTCCAAACCCGGCACAGTTACCTGCCATACCAAGTTTACCGCACAGGTATACGTTCTGACCAAGGACGAGGGTGGCCGTCATACACCTTTCTTCAACAACTATCGTCCTCAGTTCTATTTCAGAACAACAGACGTTACCGGTGTCTGCAACCTGCCTCAGGGCGTTGAGATGTGCATGCCTGGCGATAACGTTGAGATGACTATTGAACTGATTCATCCTATCGCTATGGAGCAGGGTCTTACTTTCGCTATCCGTGAGGGTGGACGTACAGTTGGTTCTGGTCGTGTGGCTACTATCATCGAGTAATTGAAAATTCATTGAATTTATGGGACTTTCCGAGGCTTCTCGGAAAGTCCTTTTTTCGATGTTTGGCGGGATTAGTAAGTCGTGATAACAGAATGATAACAAAAATTCGCTAATTCTAAGAAAAATGTTTGCTGTGTTATTTCATTAAGATTTTGAAGAATCTAACTTGAGCAATTCTTTATTTCTTTCTATATATTCTTTCCAAATAGCTTCTCGGTCTTTCTGGTGTGTGTTTTCATATTTTTCGGTATATTCGTCATGGAGCGCCTTAAGCTGATCCATGAGCGGCGTGTCAGCAGGGAGTTTCCCTCTGCGGATGCGAGCATACAGTCTGTTATATGATTTTGTAAATTCCGTATGAATCGGATGGCTGAATAACTTTTCCTTATAGGATTTCCGGCTGGCGTATTCGTTACAGGTAGTGGAAGTGTCTCTGTATATTCTTGTGCAGTATTCTTGGTTGGAAGTATACTTCACACGAAAATATCCATTACATAGTTTGCATTTTTTGATAACGAGTTCATCTTCAAGAAGCAGCCGGATGCCTATACATAAGAACTGTTTGAATGACGTAATGGGGTATTTCCCGATTGCATTATCTGTAATAAGATTGGAGGCATGATTTAGATATTCTGTCCAATTTTGCGTATTGCAACTGTCTTTTTGGGCACGGATGTCAGATAGAAAATTGTTTTTCAGTTCCATAGTGGATAATGCATCCGATTGAAAATCCTGCTTACTGGCATACAGGCAATAGGAATGGTATATTTCAGCTATTGCACTGCTAGGCAACTGTAAGCCTTGTTTTGACGGCGCTACGATTACTTCATCTAAATAATCTCTTGCCTGTGTATATAAAGTTTCAAGATTGTTTACTTCTTCGGATAATAGTTTGGCGGTTTGAAGCAGCTCTGCATCGGCTGATTTTCCGGCTTGCTGATAGCAGGAACGCATTACCATATGAAATAAAGGATACAGATAAGACAGTGCCGGATGTTCTTCAAAGCAGGACTGCAATATCGGCATGATTTGTCCGGCAGAAGTCTCGATATCTTTTGGTATGTGTTCGCAGCAATATAAATTGAAGGTTTCTTTGTCAAAGGGGCAGTCGATGCCGAGCAATGGCAAAACAGACTTCAATTTCTCAAATGCTACAATAGCAGATTCCTTTTCAGGCATATCATAATCAAGGATTTCCATAATGTTGGTATGGATAGCCGCTTTTTTTATAAAATAGGCGGTACTGCTTTTGTGCGTATTATCGTCATTATAAATGGAAGAAAGGGTTTCTTCGTGGGTGCGGCGGTTAATGCTGTAGAATGCAACACTAAAGTGAAAATCATTTTTGATGATGTCCGACGAATATAAATTCATACTTAAAATTCCTTTCTATCAGATGAACGGTGTAAAATAGCCTCTCTTAAATGCATTTCTTTTGTTATAAATACAATATTATCACAAGATAAAAATAAATTCAACAAAATTATCTTGACAAACATTCTGCATTGATTTATCATAGGAAACAAGTCAAGACAAATAAAATGTTAAAAACAGAAACTTGACAATATACAGCGTCAGTGCAGGAGGAGGGAGGTAGATGAATAACAATTATATGGTAACGGCACAGGATGTCGTTGATATGCTTGGCGTTTCTAAGGGACACGCATATAAGATTATCAGACAGTTGAACAAAGAACTGGAAGATAGCGGCTATATTGTCGTGTCAGGCAAGATTCCCAGAGCATATTGGGACAAGAAGTTTTACGGGTATCAAAGCGTAGTGACAACAATGTAACAGACGGTCGGCATATCATTCAGATATACAGGATGTGTGGCTGAAATGAAAAGAAAAGTTAAGGGCAGTTCTGCAAGGCTGATTTTATGACAAACTACAGACTGCCCCGAGAAGAAAGGAGATTATATGTCAGTCTATAAGGATGAGCAGAGGGGAACATGGTATTGTATGTTCCGTTACAACGATTGGACGGGCAGACAGAAACAAAAGTGCAAAAGAGGTTTCAAAACAAAAAGAGAAGCAAAAGAGTATGAGGAACAATTTATGCAGACAACAGAAGCAGACATGAATATGAAGGTTGGAGCTTTTGTTGAGACTTATTTCAGGGATAAGCAGGGTGAATTGAAGGAACGGTCTATCAAGAATAAGAGATATATGATTGAACGGCATATCATTCCATACTTTGAAAATAAATCCATGAATGAAATTACACCGGCAGATATTATCCAGTGGCAGAACAAAATGCGGGAGAATGGATATTCGCAGACATACCTGCGGATGCTTCAGAATCAGATGACGGCGCTGTTTACCCATGCTTCCAACATTTACAATCTGACAAATAATCCCTGCAAGAAAGTAAAGAAAATGGGGAAGTCAGATGCGGATAAAATGGATTTCTGGACTTATGAGGAGTATCAGCAGTTCATTAATACGATTGAGGTGGGAAGCAGATATTATGTGCTGTTTGAGATTTTATTCTGGACGGGTATGCGTATTGGAGAATTACTTGCTATAACGAAGAATGACATTGACTTTCAGGAGAACAAAATATCCATTTCAAAAACTTATTACCGTACAGGGGGAAAGGATGTCATCACAACGCCTAAGACGGAACAGTCAGTCAGGACAATAGATATTCCAGAATTTT
>CAJUGL010000036.1 GCA_910586515.1 uncultured Acetatifactor sp. | reverse complement strand
CGTTATAGCTCCGCTCTATTTATCGTGTCATCAAATCGACTGTGAATAGTAACATGTTTGTTATTGGAAAGAGGGCGAATGGCTTGACCAGTTGGAAAAATGAAAGTGGGCAGACGTTGAAATCGCTGGAATCCGTACAGGGATGATGGTTTGTAATGTCTGGAACGTCTTCAGCACATATTACTGTTTGGGATGGAAAAACCTGCCATAAGCAATCCCCTGTGTTTTTACCTACACAGGGGATTTTTCGATCTTCATAATATGTTCAGGCGATCTCATTTTTCGGTTAATTGTCTGTTCTTCTCATCTAACCAGACGACTCTGTTCCGTCCGGCTTCTTTGGCATTATACAGCATGGCATCCGCAATCTTTAATGCGGCATTATAGGAACTGTCTGCCTGGGGAATTACTGTAACGCCGCCGATACTCATCGTAACCCACTCGGATACAGAAGGGGAGTGAGGTATATGCCGGTCTTCCAGTGCCTGACGAATTTTCTGTAAGTAGGTAAAGGCTTTATGGGAACCGTCTCCCACAAGAAAGGCTACAAATTCTTCTCCTCCATAGCGGGCTACAAAATCCGTACTCCGCTGCAGACGAGAAGATATCGTTTGCGCTACTGCGGCAATAACTTTGTCTCCGGCCGGATGGCCAAAGGTGTCATTGAATGCCTTAAAATGGTCAATATCAAACATACAGATAGAAAAGGGAACCTGCAGTCGGACAGCTTCCTTCCATTTTATCAGACTGTAGCGGTCGTGCTGCCACCGATTTGCGATTCCGGTGAGCTGATCTGTTCTGGATTGAAGCTCCACTTGTTTTCGGTAGTTATACAGTTTAATGTGAGTATCCACTCTTGCCTTGACAATCAGCGGACGAAATGGTTTGGTTATGTAGTCAACCGCGCCAAGCGTAAGTCCCTTCTGCTCGCTCTCTTCATCGGTGAGACTGGTAATCAAAATCACAGGAACACTCTGGCCGATGATTTCTTCCTGCAATTTTTTTAACAGGGTAAAACCATCCATGCCCGGCATGACAACATCCAGCAGGATCAGGGAGAAGTTACCTATACTTGCCAGGCTAAGGCCGTCCTCGGGTGTCTGGGCAACGGTAATGTCATACTCACTATCCAAAATGGATTTTAATTTGGCAGCCTGTATCCGGCTGTCGTCAACAATTAGTATTTTTTCCATAATTATCTGCTCCTCAATTGGCCGCTCAAATGTTTTTCTTTTTGTTTTGGAGGATCTGTCAGCGATATCTGAATCCTGTTTTTCCTTCTCTTATAACATATGACATCCTGTTGCGGTGTGTGCATCATCAGATTATGCGTTTAAGAACTCCCGCCCACTGGTCTCTATTGCAGTTTCAGACTCACTATACCATCTTTTGTCTGCCATTTTCAACCCCATACTACCATAAACCGGCGTACTTTACAAGCCGTAAACAAAATATCCTGTATCCGTCAATTACTTGTCTGCTGAATCCGAATGGTGTTGTATGGCCTGCATTCCAGAAAAACAAGTCTTATTATTCATATAAAGCGATTGATATTTTTCCTCCAGTTTCCGGCTGTCTTTTTCAATTGCCGCAATTCTGCCATTCTTTAAAAAAATACCGGAATCCGAAATCCCGCTGGCAAAATCCAGTATGTGACTTGAAACAAGAACAATGCTTCCCAGAGCCTTGGCGGACTTAATCGTCTGTTTAAGCGCAATGATTCCGGAAGTGTCTACTCCATTCGTCGGCTCATCTAAAATAATCAGCGGCGGGAACCCAAGAAAGGCGGCGATAATTGCTGTTTTCCGTTGGTTTCCCATTGACAGCTTATGAAAACTCTTGTTTAGATATGCTGTCAATCCGAACTCAGAGACAGCCTGCTTCATTTCTTCTTTAAATTGTCCGCCATATTTGTAATCACAAACCATATTTAAAAAATTATTTACAGTAAGTCCGCTGGCAAGTTCCATTTTATCGGGCATGTAACCGATTTGTTTTCGATTTTCATATTCAGCTGTATTGCTGTTGTCAATCAGAACGGAGCCTTCATCCGCCCGCAATACCCCGGCTATGATTTTCAGCAAAGTAGTTTTTCCCACACCGTTTGGCCCAATGATTGCTGTTGCTTCTCCGTTTTTACAGGAGAAATATATATCCCTGATCCCATTATTCTTGTCATAATATTTTGTGATTCCATTTACTGAAAGCATTATTCGTTTCTCCATTTATGCGTAATTGTCTTATATAGCCAAAACATGGCTATAAGACCAGCCGGCGGCAGCAGAGCCAGAATTAGAAAGACCATATCATAGAGCAAGATGACAGAATCTTTATCGCGACCGATGATAAAATATAAATATATCTGGGTCAAATACCAGAAAATGAGCAGATAGGATAATAGAGCTAAACCGACCGCGGTGCTTTCTGTTTTGTTAGTCATGTGGTAAAAGATCAGCAGGGGAAGAGCAATGTTAAACCATATTCCAGCGATAAATTGGGTACACAGATATTTAGAGACCGGAATGCCGATTTCTGAAAAATATGGAAGGCTGTCGCTCTCGTTCCGCCAATATCTGTCATTGCATAAAATCAAAAGAGCCTCTGCTAAAAAGAATATGCTTCCGTGCAGCATATGGGTATTTCCGCAATATAAAATAAAAATAATCAAAATCATTTTAATTATCACCAGATTTCTGCATCTATATAATCCAAAAACGGTTATTTTGAAAAGCTCCAGTTCCGGCCGACTTTTCAGAATGTCTTTTTTTCTGTTTTTCTTCGGGCCCAACCATTCAGGAAATGGCTTTTTGTATTTTGGGTAAAAACCTGAAGCTGCCAAACCGTAATATATGCCGAACACGATGATAAACAGCGCTGTATATGCAGGAATCAGTAAGCACGCTGGCACGACGCGATTACTGCAAATTGCAAGTAAAACCACCAAGGTATAACAATACCAGTTAATTTGATGGAGCATTGTACAGATATACCCGGAGCGTTTACTGACTGCGAGCTGATAAAGCAAATCCCTGTTTTTTTCATAAGCTTCGTCCACGATTTGTTTCAGAATGATATGGAAAGAGGTAATATAGAGCAGCGCGAAGAGTATAATCATCAGATCGCCATTAAGGCTGAGCACAGCAGAAATCTCATTTACCTGTTCATACAGTCTTGGTGCTATATAGTTGACAGCTATACACCCTGCCGAAAAGAAAAGGAGGATTTTTGCTGCGACATATTTTAATTTAGTTGTATTCTTCCAGATAGTAAAACCAGTTTTCACATCACTAAGCATTATTCATGTATCCTTTCCGTAGACTTCGATGAAGTAATCTGAACATGGATTAGCCGGCTGTAACAGGGGAGGCAGACGGCAAAAGCCGTGAGCCTCCCAACATTTTGTCCTATATCCGGTCATCCCGGTAAACAACATCTGCCAAAGGAATCTTATACAGGTGCTTATACTCGTACATTTTTGTGTCCGTATTGCTGATATGCTCCGTCAGGGGAGCAGCGGAGTGGGCAGGAACAAGGGTGGTGGCATAGCTGAAGCATTTTGGATATCTGCTGCTTTTGTCGGCAAGGAGAGTCAGCCGCAGCTCTTCCAGCTTTTCGTCCTGTTCTTCCGGGCTAAGGCCTGTTTGAAGGAGAAAGAATTCATCCCCGCCCACCCGGCACACTTCCCCTCCAATGGTCTGCAGCGCGTCGGATACTTCAATCAGGTAACTGTCGCCCTGTTCGTGGCCGAAGGTATCGTTACAGTATTTCAGGTAGTCCACATCGATGAAGGAAAGCAGGAAGGCAGTGCCCTCCTGGAGCCACTGTTCCATTTTCTCCGTGGCATAGCGTCTGTTGTTCAGGTTGGTCAGAGGGTCCACATAGGCAAAGCGGTAAATCAGGTTCTGCCGCCTCTGCCGTTCCGTTTCATCAATAACAATGTGGACGATTGCCTGCTTCTTGGCATCCTGGGAATTTTCTCCGTCGGAATGAAACCAGGGAATGGGAAAGGACTCCACCTGGTAAAAGAGATCAATTCCATCCGTGTCGTTCATGGCTATGCTCCATCTCAGGGAATTTGGATTATGCTCAGGGAGATTCCGGTCTTCCCGGGTCTGTTCCTTTCGATGTTCTCCGGGGGGCTGATGCAGTTCCTCTCTGTACTGGTCTGTCTGCTGCTGAATTTCCGGCTGCTTGTCAAGGAGCTGCCGGGCCAGCTGGGCGGCAGTCTGGGAATGAGAGTTCTGAAACAGACGGGCAGGCTGGTTGGTATGTACTTCCTGGCCGGTCTCCGAGGAATAGACAAAGATCATATTGTGGGTATAATCGGTCAGGGCGTTCACCAGGTTCAGATTGACGCGCAGCTCCTGGTTGCTCTGTTCCAGGGCCCAGCTGATCTCATCCATGGCCTGGATATTGTCCATCAAAACCTGGTTTTCCAGTTCCAGGGTCTCGTTCTGCTGTTGGAGCTGATTGGTCAGATCCCGAACCGCTGCAGCCAGGAGGGTTATTTTTTCTCCTAATTCCCGGTAATCGGGGGATAAATCTTCCAGATGCAGGGAAGCTTCCTCCGGTCCCTGGAGAATGTCCTGTATATAATTTTCTAATAGCTTCAGAGAATGTTCCATTTAATCCCCCCTGTAAACTGATTTGGACTGCATGATTTTTCTTATTATACCATGTGCGCAGACCATCAAGCGGCTCCGAAGGAGACATTTGATGGGCAAGCCATGGGATCCGGTATAATGCATCGCAACGCGATGGCAAGACAGCGCAAGCTGGCTTGAATTCTGCGTCAGCAGAATCATTATACCGTAATTGGAATGAAAAAGAAAGTTTTTTCTTTGCGCGTGGTAACCGGAATTGGCGAAGGGACAATTTCTGCTTGCAATTCCTTTTGGACCATGTTACGCTGAATACCTGTGAGACAACAGGAAGCAGACAACGGAAAAACGGATGAGTGGGAGGGAGCATGCCATGTATGACAAAGTTTATCTGATAGACAGTGAAAATATCAGCGATGAGTGGGCAGATATTCTGGACAGAATGGGGCAGCAGGATGCCATTTTTGTATTTTACACGGACAAAAGCGCCCATATCAGCTGCCAGAGGGTCTGTAAACTGATGCAGCAGGGAGTGGGACGGGTATGGTGGATCAAATGTTTCGAGGGAAATAATGCACTGGACTTTCAGCTGGTCTCCGAGCTGGGAGCGATGATCGGGAGGGAGGCTGCCTTCGAATATGTGATTATTTCCAAAGATAATGGGTATAATTCTGTAGTCAAATATTGGAACGACAGAGGCATTACCCTGTCCAGGCAGGGGACAAAGTGGGAGGAGAAGGAGGAGAAAAAGCCGGAATCAGCAGTCTGCAGCGGTGCGGGAACAGGGGAGGCGGAGGAATGCTGTGGAAAGCATCCCATAAAGGACGGTTTCACCCGGGAATTGCTGAAATCAGTGGACATTATGGACAATACCCTGCTGTATGCGGTTCTGACTGCATTTGAGGGGCAGGACGCAGGCGCAGAATGCTATCGGCAGCTCAGGGACATGGGAAAGGAAAACAAGGAAGAGATAAGGGAGCTTCTGCTGAAAGACAGGCAAAAGCGGGGGATAAATTATATGAGGCTTCTTCTGGGCAGGAACGGCATGCCTGCAGAGGATGCGGAGGGACTGTATAAAAATATACTGGAAGGTTCAAAGAAAAACAAGGACAAGTACCGGAAGGCCCTGATCGGAAAATATGGCCAGGAATCCGGGGAGCGTTACTACCGTGTGACAAAAGCCCATTACAATTATGTGAAAAAAATATAAGAGCGGAAGGGGAAAGAGTCCTTTTCCGAAAAAGAGGAGGAATCAGACATGTTGGAAACAGGAACAAAGGCGCCGGATTTTGAATTGCCGGATCAGAACGGAAAGATGCATAAACTGTCGGATTATGCGGGAAAGAAAGTGATTTTATATTTTTATCCCAAGGATAACACTCCGGGATGCACAAAGCAGGCGTGCGGTTTTTCGGAGAGATATCCGCTCTTTACCGAGAAAGGGGCGGTGGTTCTGGGAGTCAGCAAGGATACGGTGGCATCTCACAAGAAATTTGAGGAGAAGTACGGGCTTGCCTTTACGCTTCTGGCGGATCCGGAGCGCAGGGTCATCGAGGCCTACGATGTCTGGAAGGAGAAGAAAAATTACGGCAAAGTTTCCATGGGCG
Source organism: uncultured Acetatifactor sp. (assembly GCA_910586515.1). Lineage (GTDB taxonomy): Bacteria > Bacillota > Clostridia > Lachnospirales > Lachnospiraceae > Acetatifactor. The sequence continues at coordinate 29,169 of CAJUGL010000036.1, read as the reverse complement.
TAGTGCGCACAACCTATCTGATTGACGAGAAAGGTATCATCATCAAGGCAAATGACAAGGTAAAGGCAGCGGATGACCCGGAGAAAATGTTGGGAGAGGTCTGAAGAATGTCATGAAGAAGCAAGGCGGCAGAGCTGCCCGGGGGATCCCTGTCCTCTGAGACGGAATAGGTCTTTGAGAGGACAGGGGCCTGACTTTTCACTTTTCCATTCCTTTTTCAGGAGCGCTGCGTCAGGAGCCAGGCCATGATATGGACTGCCTGCTGGAATTTTCCCTGTCGGATCAGTTCTTCAATTTCTTCTGCCGAATACGGGCGCACGTTCAGGAACTCTGTCTCGTCCAGGTTCTGCGCGCCTGTCCTGCGGCAGTTTTCGGCCCGGAAGACATAGGCGTAATTGTCTGCCAGGGTTGCGTTCCCGGGCACGGTAAGCAGATGGGTCCAATTTTCGGACACATACCCTGTCTCTTCCAACAGTTCCCGTCTGGCGGCCTCCAGGGCATCCTCCCCGGGTGCTTTGTCTCCCTCGGCGCGGTACTCCCTGCCCTCTGTTCTTTCAATGCCTCCTGCGGGAAATTCGGTGGTTACTTCCCGGATTCCCTGACGGAACTGCCGGACGCAGAGATAATTTCCCTCCTCGTCAGATGCTACGATGACTACGTAGTCCCTGCGGCTGTAGCTGTAGAAGGGCTCAAACACGCTTCCGTCCGGAAAGCGGTAGGCAGACCGGCGGAAATCGATCCACTCATCCTGCACGATATGTTCCCTGCTGATCTCTTCCCAGGTCAGGTTTTCCGTGTCTTTCTGCCGTTCCTTTGTAACAGCAGGGCTGTTTTGGGCCGCTGACTCTATTGCATCGCAGATGAGATTCAGGGGGATAGAGGGGGCTTTCTGGTTTCTGTTCGGATTCCGTGCCATGGTTTTAGTCCTTTCTTGGCTTATTGCGTCTTAGGCGCAAAGCCATTCTGCGTTTTTATTATATCATGTATTCCTGACAGGGGGCAAGTTTTTCTTGCAAATCCGGCTGTTCCGTGTTACCCTGAAGACAGACACAAAATCTGTTTTTTCTGTTCATACGGAGACTGTAAAAGTCTTCTCTGCAAATTGTTATTTTCCTGGCGGGCCGGAGCCTGTATCCCACAAAAATAATCCATAAGGCTTTAAACCATTTTTTCGGTTATGTTTTTTTGGGGCCGGGCAGGAACAGCGGACGGAATTCATTGCGGAAGGGCGGGATTCAACAGGGAAAGGAATCATCGGGAGGGAGCGGCATGATAAAGATAGCAGTCTGTGACGACGATGAAAAGATTCTGGGGGAGACCCTGGAACTGCTGAAGCAGTACAAAAGGATTACCTTCTCGGCGGACGGGTATACAAGCGGGGAGGCGCTTCTGGCAGCAGGGAAAAAATATGATATTCTGCTGTTGGACATTGACATGGGGGGAATGAACGGAATCGAGACCGCCAGGCGGATCCGGGAGGCGGACAGGGAAGTGAAGCTGATCTATGTCACAAATTACAGTGACTATACCATCTTTGCCTTTGGGGTGCACGCCTTTGCCTATCTGCTGAAGCCCCTGAAGGCGGAGGAACTGTTTGCCCAGTTGGACGAAGCCTTTGCCTACGGGCTGTCCGGGCCGGAACAGGAACTGGAATTTCAGGCAAAGGAGGGGATTGTCCGTATAGCGCCGTCCCGGATTCTGTGCTTTGAATATCTGAGCCGCCAGGTGGTGATGTATGCCGGGGAGCAGGCATGGCATCTGAAGCGGCAGATTACGGAACTGGCCCGGGAGATGGAGGACTATGGCTTTGCCATGCCTCATAAAAGCTTTGTGGTAAATCTGCACGCTGTACAGCGTATACATGGATATGAAATTACGCTTACAGACGGAAGGACGGTTCCTTTGTCCCAGAAAAAATCCGCTCTGTTCCGTAGGGCGCTGAATGAATATCTGTCGCAGGAAAGGGGGCGGACGGCATGGAATTCCTGATTTATATGGCGCTTCCCTGTCTGGGCAGCGTGTTTCTTCTGGGGGGCATGTTCTATGCGGCTTACCGGATAACAGGGCAGAGAGGCGCGCAGCCGGGAGAAATGTCCTGCGGGCGCGGCATATCCAGGCGGGCTCTGTGCATTATAGCGGTATATATTACGATGTGCGTGGGTTTTTCCGTGTTGGGAAATACCTGGGTGAATCTGCTTTTTCTCTGCCTGTTTCCCCTGGCGGCCCGGTGGGCTTATGAAGCGCCGAAGATTTACGTGCTGTATTATTTTATTCTGTCCGCAGCGGTGTGGCTGACCGATATTGCCGGGATTCTGGGGTTTCAGATCGGGATAATGACAGGTTTTCTGCAGTTGAACTCTCCTGAGCTGCAGTATATTCTGTTGGTGACGGTGACCCGGATGGCAGAGTTTATGGTGATTCTGCTGGTGGCTTTGGCGGCAGGGCGGAAGTCCGGGCGGCATATCACGGCGCGGCAGGTGCTGATTTCCGTTTTGCTGCCTATGTACTCCGTGTTTAATATCTACTGCCTGGTGTATCTGATGCAGATTTACTTTAACAGGGAGATGGCGCTTTTGTTCGGGGTAAATCTGGTATTGCTGATTTGCCTGAATATCTATTTCTGTGTTCTGGTGGATGTGATGAGTGAAAATCACCGGCTGGAGAATGAGCGCAATCTTTACCGCGCCCAGGCGCGCATGCAGCATCGGTATTATGAACAGGAGGAGGAGAAGTATGAGGCTTCCCGGAAAATGATTCATGATATCCGGAATCACATTCAGGCTATGGAAGCGCTGTACGCCCGGGAAGACGCCCATGCGGCGGAATTGTATGCCAGGGATATTCATCAGATGCTGAACCGCTTTCAGCAGAAGTACTATACCTCGGAAAAACTGCTGAATATTATTCTGAACGATAAAGCGGCAATGATGCAGCGCCTGGGCGTAAAAGAGGATATAAAGGTGGGGGAGCTGTCCCTGGATTTCATGAAGGAGACGGATATCACTGCTCTTTTTGCCAATCTGCTGGACAATGCGGCAGCGGCAGCAGGGGAGAGCGGGAATGGTTTTGTGCGGCTGCGGGTAAACCGGGTGCGGCAGTTTCTTTCCGTTGTGTTGGAAAACAGCTGTGATGCGGAGCCGGTAAGATCTGCAGGGACTTTTCGTTCCAGACGGGCCGATCACGAGGGCCTGGGGCTAAAAATAATCCGGGAGACCGTGGAACGGTATGGGGGAGATGTGCAGATGGATTGGAAGGAAGGGATATTCACGGTGAGGGTGATGCTGACTGTGGAGGAATAGGGCGCAGGCAAAACTGTCTTTCAGGTTCAATATGCAGTACCTTAGGTAAGATGTCTTGATTTTTGGCAATGGGAATTTTAAAATGGGAATTGAAAACCGGATTCAAACATTTCAAAGTGAAAGGGAGGAGGTAAAATGTTGCTGGCAAGCCTGTTTATAGGCATTATCGTATGTTATGGACTGCCGATTGCAGGTCTGGTTCTGCTGATGCGCAGGAGGAAGGGGGCAGGGAAGGCTTTTCTCTGGGGCGCAGCGGCCTTTGTGGTGAGTCAGCTGCTGATCCGAATTCCCATTCTTCAGTTAGTGCTTCCGAACTTCGGGTGGTTTGCGGTAATGCAGCGATTTCCCTGGATGTACGGACTGTTTCTGGGACTGACGGCAGGACTGGCTGAGGAAACGGGGCGATGGATTGCAGCCGGATGTTTCCTGAAGGGGAAGGATACCCTGGCGCATGGCCTGGCTTTCGGACTGGGTCACGGCGGCATAGAGGCCATGCTGTTGGTGGGGCCGAACATGATTGCCGGGGCGGTGATGGTGCTGTCAGGACAGGCGGCGCTGTTTCCTGCGGAGTGGGCAGGCGTTCTGGTGGGAGGCGCGGAACGGATTTTTGCCATGGCCTTTCATGTGGGAGCATCTTTGCTTGTGCTTTACGGTGTGCGGCAAGGCAAAGCATTCAGGTACTGGGCCCTGGCAGTGGCTCTGCATACGGTATTGGATGCGGCGGTGGTGATTCTGCCGCAGGCGTTCGGAGCAGGAATTGCCGGTATAGAGCTCTGGGCGGCTGCAGTGGGGGGAGCGGCTTTGGTATTAGGCATTTTATGTTACCGCAGGAAGGGCGGCGTATTATGATGAGATCCCGCCGAAGCGGGAAGACAGGAGAGATAATGATGAGAAAAAATATTTGTGCAGTAGTGATCATGATTCTGGCAGCATTCTGCCTGACTGCCTGCAGCGGTATGAAACTGGCAGAAGGATTTGACGAGGCAAAAGTGAAGGAGGAGGCCCAAAGGACGGTGGACTTTCTTATTGCCGGGGAGTATGAGGAATGTGTGGCCATGATGGATGCCGATATGCAGGCTGCATTGTCTGCGGAAACCCTGGCTGCAAATGTGGAAGCCATGAATGAGAAAACAGGGGCATTCAAGGAGTATAAGAGCATTTCCGTATTGGGGCAGAAGGATGCGGAAGGAATGGACTGTGCGGTGGCCGTTGTGGTGGCTGATTTTGAGAAGGGGAAGATAACTTATAACGTGAGCTTTAACCAGGAGATGCAGATAATAGGGCTGTGGATGAAGTAGAGACGGAAAAATTCCATTTGGCGGAAGAAACAGCTAAATTGTATTTGTAAGTTTAGATGACAGAGCATTTAACAGGAGAAACTGTGCAGGAATCATTTCAGAGGCCGCTAATCGCGGCCTTTTTGGACATTTTTATCCCTTTTCAGACTGTGAAATCAATATCGTATCTGGTTCCGTGATGGTAGAGGATGCCTGTCGTCAAACGGATGCGCAGAAGACAGGTATTGGGATCTTCCTCATCGACATGACCGTTGCCAAACCATTCTGCGAAAACAGTCCTTAATTTGGACATGATTTCGGCAGTGGTTTCGTTTAATTTCTCGTTCATTTGTGCCTCCTTTTTTATCATCAGAATATCTGCGGCAGTTCTGCCCGGAATATGTTCTTATTATACAGCAGAGCGTCAGAATTGGGAAGCACATTCCGGTTGCGGGATGTAGAAAAGGAAGTGTGTTGTAATTCCACAGGCAATCCGCTATACTATAATGTTGGAATCAAAAGAAGCAAAAGCGAGTAGCTTTATGCAATTTGCAAGACTTGCAAAATAAGAAGGAGGAGGTAAAGGGATGCGGCGAAGGAGATTTTGGCCGGCTTTTGTGCTGGCTTTTGTGCTGGCGTTTTCTGCCTGCGGAATAAAGGATGCAGAGACGGCAGGAAAAGGGGAGAGCAAATCTGCCTGGGAGACGGCGGATTGGGAGATGCCCCGGGCAGGAGAAGAGATTCCGGCATATTCGGGGGAGGCCAGCGTTGCCGTCAATGGCGGAATTCCTTTTTTTACGGAGGAAGAAATAACGGAAGAGGCTTTTGAATTCTATTCCCGGCTGGACGGGCTGGGACGGTGCGGAACTGCCTTTGCGAATGTATGTGAGGAGATTATGCCCACAGGGGAGAGGGAAAGCATAGGGAGCATCCGGCCCACAGGTTGGCATAAGGCGGAATATGAGATTCTTCCGGAGAAGTATCTGTATAATCGCTGTCATCTCATCGGTTATCAGCTGGCAGGGGAAAATGCCAACGGGAAAAATCTGATTACGGGCACCCGCTATATGAATGTGGAAGGAATGCTGCCGTGGGAGAACATGGTTGCGGAATATGTGGAGGAGACGGGAAACCATGTTCTGTACAGAGTGATTCCGGATTTTCGGGGGGAAAATCTGGTAGCCTCCGGGGTATGGATGGAGGGGCTGTCCGTTGAGGACGGCGGCGAGGGAGTTTGTTTTAACGTATACTGTTATAATGTTCAGCCGGGTATATGGATTGATTACGCCACAGGAGAAAGCGGGCTGGACACATCCGGAACAGAATCGGATACAGGACATGATTATATTTTGAATACAAATACCATGAAATTTCACTTGCCTTCCTGTTCCGGCGTCTCAACCATGAGCGGGAAAAACAAAGAGTACTATTCCGGGGAGAAAGAGGCGCTGACGGAAGCGGGATACGAGCCGTGTCAGCGCTGTAATCCCTGAGGGCGGGGCCTGTTGATTGTGGGGAGAAATAAATATTGCGTAAGGAGAACAGAATCATGGCGAATTTTACAAAAACGGCGATTAAAACCACCTTTATCAAACTGCTGAACGAGAAGCCCCTGAGCCAGATTACGGTGAAGGATATTGTGGAAACCTGCGGGGTAAACCGGAATTCGTTTTACTACCATTTCCAGGACATTCCGGCCCTGGTGGAGGAGATTGTCACGGAGGAGGCGGACCGGATTATCGCAGAGCATCCTTCCATCGACTCCATTGAGGAATGCCTGAATACAGCCCTTGATTTTGCCCGGAAAAACAGACGGGCCATCCTGCATATCCACAATTCGGCCAATCGGGATATTTATGAACAGTATCTGTGGAAGGTTTGCCATCATGTGGTTTCCGTTTATGTGAAGGTTCTTTTTGCGGAACGGCCCATCCCGGATTCGGACAGGGAGCTTCTGATCCGGTTTTATAAATGTGAGTGCTTCGGCATGGTGATGGAATGGCTCAGCAGCGGCATGAGTGAGGATATTGCAGAACAGATAAAACGCATATGCGAACTTCGCAAGGGAATGGCTGAGGAGATGGTTTCCAGAAGTTTAAAATAAACAGTATATAACACTTGACAACAGTTAAACACTGTTATATACTGTTTGCAAGGAGGAAAACATAATGCGCATTATTATAAACAATTCTTCCATGATCCCCATATACGAACAGCTTTCAGATCAGATCAAAACCCTGATCCGTAATGGGGAACTAAAGGAAAGCGACAATCTGCCCTCTGTCCGCACGCTGTCAAAAGAACTGAAGATCAGCGCCCTTACCGTAAAGAAGGCTTACGACAGCCTGGAGGAGGAGGGTTTTACCGTCACCGTCCACGGAAAGGGAACCTATGTGGCCGCAGTGAACCGGCAGCTGCTGTTGGAAGAACAGAAGAAGGAAGTGGAGGCGGATTTGGAGAAGGCTGTCCAGAAGGGCAGAGCTTATGGTATCAGCGAAGAAGATATCAGGAGCCTGTTTGACTTGATTATGGACGGATGAGTCCAGCTAATAAGTGTCAAGTGCTTTTGAGAAATAATTTCTGCCGGACAGTAAAGTCGCAAAGGCGCACGAGAGGAGGTATGACAATGTTAAAGATTGACCATTTGAGAAAGACATATAACACATTTTCCCTGGACTGTTCCCTGGAAGTCAAACCGGGCTGCGTCACCGGATTTATCGGACAGAACGGCGCAGGCAAGAGCACTACCTTCAAGGCGGCTCTGGGACTGGTGAAACCGGAGGGCGGCACTGTCCGCATTCTGGGAAAAGACATAAGGGAATTCAGTGCCAGGGACAGGGAGGAACTGGGTATTGTGCTGTCGGATTCCGGTTTCAGCGGTTATCTGACTATCAGAGATATCTTTTCCATATTAAGCGGCCTGTACAGTAAATTCGACAAAGCCTTTTTTCAGGATCAAATCCGAAAGTCCGGACTGCCTGACAATAAGAAAATTAAGGAATTTTCCACGGGCATGAAGGCAAAGCTAAAGGTCATTACAGCCATTTCCCACAGGGCCGGAATGCTGATTCTGGACGAACCCACTGCCGGACTGGACGTGGTGGCAAGGGATGAGATTCTGGAGCTGCTGCGGGATTATATGGAGCAGCAGGAGGACCGTGCCATTCTTATCAGCTCCCACATCTCCGGTGACCTGGAGGGGCTGTGTGACGACATTTACATGATACATGAGGGCAGAATCATTCTCCATGAGGATACGGATGTGCTGTTAAGCGATTATGCTCTGATCAAGGCGGACGACAGACAGTATGCCGCTCTGGATAAGCGGTATATCCTGCGCAGCAGGAAGGAAAGCTTTGGCTACAGCTGTCTTACCAGTCAGAAGCAGTATTACCTGGAGAACAATCCGGGGCTGACCATTGAGAAGGGAACTATTGACAATGTAATAACCATGATGATACGAGGTGCCGCGTTATGAAAGGTTTACTGATTAAAGATATGAAACTGATGAAAAATATGAGGAATTCCATTGTGATGATTCTTCTGATTGCAGTGGGGATGGGCTCCTATTTAAAGGATGGCTCCTTTCTCATTGTCTATCTGTCCCTCATAGGCGCTACCTTTACCACCAGTACCTTGAGCTATGACGAATTTGACAACGGGTATTCCTTCCTGTTCTCCCTGCCGGTTACCAGAAAGAGTTATGTGATAGAGAAATACTGTTTCGGACTGCTGCTGTCAGGGGGAGGATGGCTGCTGGGCACAGGGATCGCCGGGGCAGCGGGAGTAGCCAGGAATATGGCTTCCTTGACGGACAGTATTGTGATGGCCCTGATGATGATTCCCATACCGCTGATCTTATTGGCAGTCTTGCTGCCCTTGCATTTCAAGTTCGGCGGGGAGAAAAGCAGGATTGTGATGGTGGGTATTATGGGAGGTCTGTTTGCAATTGTAATGGCTGCGGTAAAGATTCTGGAGATGCTGCATCTGGACCTGGGAGTGTTGGAAAATCTGCAGCTGAAGGGAATGGGGGCCGCAGCCGCAGCAGGAGCGGCGCTTGGAGCACTGCTATTACTGCTGTCCTGCCGAATCAGTATGGGAATTATGGAAAAAAAGGAATTTTAGACATTTTTATTCATTTGTCTGTTTTTCAGTCACTTACAGCCGTCTGCCTTAATTTTGGGCAGACGGCTTTTTCTGTCGATTTTCATCAAAGCTTCCTTCTGCTATACTCTCCTCATCAAACAAAAACAGCATCTGCCCAGCCTGCCACCCCAGAGGATTTACGAGGGCGGGCAGATGCGGAACTCTAATAGGAGGTATTTGAATGAAAATGCGTTCCATAACACCCATGAAAGCGGCAAAGATCGGCTATATCCTTATGTCGGCAGTCCTGTGCATGGTGGGGATTCTGTTTATGGCCCGTCCCGAACTGTCTGTGAAAATGATAGGCCGTGCCCTGGGAATCCTGATGATCGCCTTCGGATGTATCCGGCTGGCAGGATATTTTTCCAGAGATCTGTTCCGGCTGGCATTTCAGTACGACATGGAGTTCGGCATCCTGCTGATTGCCCTGGGAGCCATAGTACTGCTGAAATTCCAGAACGTGATGAACTTTATCTTCGTCGCTCTGGGAATAGCGATTCTGGCGGACGGACTGTTTAAAATACAGATCGCTCTGGATTCCAAAAGGTTCGGCATCGGCGCCTGGTGGCTGATTCTCCTCTTTGCCGTTGTGACCGGAAGCGTGGGCGTGCTGTTGGTGTTCCGTCCTGTGGAAAGCGCCCATGTGCTGACCATGTTATTGGGGCTTTCGCTGTTGGCGGAGGGAATCCTGAATCTGTGCGTGGCAGTCAGCACGGTGAAGATCGTGAAGCATCAGCAACCGGATATTCTGGAAAGCGAGTACCGGGAAATCTGCTGAAAGTCAAGAACCGCCGAAAAGTATTAACAAAATAGAATAGAAAGGATGACAATTATGCGTTTCTCAAAAACAGTGGTAAAATACCGCATACCGATTCTGATTCTGGCCCTTGTGCTGATGGTTCCGTCCGTTTTGGGCATGGCGGGAACCAGAATCAACTATGACATGTTGGACTATCTGCCGGAGGACATGGATACCGTCACCGGACAGAACGAATTGATGGAGGAGTTTGGAAAGGGGGCATTTTCCTTTCTCATTGTGGAGGATATGCCGGACAAAGATGTGGCCAGGCTGAAAAAAGAGATCGAACAGGTGGAACATGTGGAATCCGTGATCTGGTACGATTCCCTGATGGACTTGTCTGTGCCCAAGGAGCTTCTGCCGGATAGGCTGTATCAGGAATTCAACACGGAACACGCCACCATGATGGCAGTCTTTTTTGACAGCTCCACCTCGGCAGACATCACAATGGACGCCATACGGGAGATTCGCTCCGTCTGCGGAAAGCAGTGCTATGTGTCCGGCATGTCGGCATTGGTGACTGATCTGAAAGATCTGTGTGAAGAAGAGGAGCCCATCTATGTGGGCATTGCGGTGGCCCTGGCCTGCGCCGCCATGCTGCTGCTCTTGGACAGCTGGCTGGTACCATTTGTGTTCCTGGCTTCCATCGGCATCATGATTCTGCTGAACCTAGGAACCAATTACTTTATGGGTGAGATTTCCTATATCACCAAAGCCCTTTCGGCAGTACTGCAGCTGGCAGTGACCATGGACTACTCCATCTTCCTGTGGCACAGCTACAATGAACAGAGAGCAAAACGGGGCCTGGCGGTTTCCAACCGCGGAAGAAACAGTGATCCGGCGGAAACAGCCCCTGAGGTTCAGCTGAGCTCCAATGAAAGAAAGAGCAGATCCTGCCAGGCCATGGAAGCCGCCATACAGGAAACCTTGGCAAGCGTAGTGGGCAGTTCCGTTACCACGGTAGCCGGATTCATCGCCCTGTGCTTTATGACCTTCACCATGGGCAGGGATTTAGGAATTGTGATGGCAAAAGGCGTTCTGCTGGGCGTCCTGGGCTGCGTCACGGTTCTGCCCGCCCTGATACTGGTACTGGATAAACCGCTTCAGAAGACCAAACACAGATCCCTGATTCCGGACATGGGAGGATTTGCAGCAGGGACGGTGAAAATATTCGCGCTTTTCCTGGCAGTCTTTGCCCTGCTGATCCCTCCTGCCTATTACGGCTACAGCAGGACCAACGGCGAAGTCTATTACGACATGGGCGAATGCCTGCCTCAGGATATGGAATATGTCATTGCTAATTCCAAACTCCAGGAGGAATTCAATATTGCGTCTACCCATATGCTGCTGATTGATACAAATGTGCCTGCAAAAGACATCCGCCGGATGGTCCGGGAGATGGAGCAGGTGGAAGGCGTCAAATATGTACTGGGACTGGAATCTGTCATCGGCTCTCTGGTGCCGGAGGAAATTTTACCCGAATCCGTCACCGGAGTCCTGAAGAGCGACAAATGGGAACTGATGCTCATCAACTCGGAATACAAAGTGGCAAGCGACGAAGTCAATGTACAGATCAATGCCCTGAATGATATTTTGAAGAAATATGATGAAGGCGGCATGCTGATCGGGGAAGCGCCCTGTATGAAAGACATGATCGAGACAACGGACCGGGATTTCAAGGTGGTGAACGCAGTGAGCATTATCGCTATTTTCCTCATCATTGCCATTGTGGAAAAAAGCATTACACTGCCCTTTATCCTGATCTCCGTAATTGAACTGGCGATTTTCATCAACCTGGGACTGCCCCATTACCTGAAACAGAGCCTTCCCTTCATCGCTCCCATCTGTATCAGCACCATACAGCTGGGCGCCACCGTGGACTATGCCATCCTGATGACCACCCGGTATAAGGAGGAACGCATCAACGGAAAGGACCGGAAAACAGCCGTAACCATTGCCCTGGCAAGCGCCATCCCTTCCATCCTTGTGTCCGGAATGGGACTCTTCGCGGCAACCTTCGGCGTGGCGGTCTACTCCAATATCGACATTATCAGCTCCATGTGTATGCTGATGGCCAGAGGAGCCGTGGTGAGTATGTTCTGCGTGATCTTTATCCTGCCTGCTTTGCTTCGGCTCTGCGACGGACTGATCTGCGCCACCACACTGGATATGCGGCACAGCAGGAAACATAATACGAAAAATAATACAAGAACAATGCCAATAACACAATAACGGAGGTTACAACAGCATGAAAAACAGAACAATTAAAAATATGATCAGAACAATGAAGGACAATATGGCGCAAAACAGGGGAAATATCAGGAGTAAGAGAGCCCGTATTATGACGCTGACCCTGTGCGCAGCCCTGGTTTTGGGGCAGGCCGGAACGGGGATGACCGTCCTGGCAGCAGAAAGCGGCAAATCGACGGCAGAAGAGGAGGTATCCGGGGAAGAAATCCTTTCCGATCAGGAGGAAACGGTTAATCTTCTGTTGACCGCTGATACAGGCGGCAGTAAGGGTACGGAAAACGCAGAGGACGCAGCCGGGATTTCCAAAGAAGAGACAGTATATATCCTCACGGACGCCAGCGGCTCCGCGCAGAAGATCATTGTCAGCGACTGGATCAAAAACAGCCTGGGCAGAAATAAGATAAATGACGTTACGGAATTAAAAGAACTGGAAAGCGTTAAAGATGAACTGGATTATACAACGGGAAAATCCAACGAGAAAATCTGGAATGCCAATGGCGGCGATATATACTACCAGGGAAATATCGAGAAAGACCTGCCTGTAACAATGAAAGTAACCTATCTGCTGGACGGAAAAGAGATCTCTTCCCGGGAACTGGCAGGAAAGAGCGGCAAAGTGACCATTCGCTTCGACTATACCAATACACAGTATGAAGAGGTGGAAATCGATGGTGAGAAAACCAAAATATATGTCCCCTTTGCCATGATGACCGGTATGATACTGGATAACGAAGTATTTACCAATGTAGAAGTCACCAACGGAAGGCTGATGAACGACGGAGACCGCACTGTGGTGACGGGCCTTGCCTTCCCGGGACTGCAGGAAAGCCTGAATGCGGACTCTGAGAAAATGGAAATACCGGACTACGTGGAAGTCACGGCGGATGTGAAGGAATTTAAACTGGGAATGACGGCTACCGTTGCCTCCAATGAGGTGTTCAGCGGAATAAATCTGGAAAAGAAAGATACCCTGGAGAATCTCAGCGGCTCCATGGGAGAGCTTACCAATGCCATGGATCAGCTGATGGACGGATCTTCGCAGCTTTATGAAGGACTGTGCACTTTGCTTGACAAATCAGGGGAACTGGTCAAGGGCATTGATCAGCTTGCGGCAGGTTCCGCAGAGCTGCAGAAAGGCGCGGGCAGCCTGAACGAGGGTGCTTCAAAACTGCAGGACGGCGCGGCAAGGCTCCAAAACGGCCTGAATACCCTTACTTCCAAGAATGCGGAACTCAACGGCGGCGCAAGACAGGTATTCGAGACACTTCTCTCCACAGCCAGAACGCAGCTGACTGCAGCGGGCCTGAATGTGCCGGAGATGACCATCGAAAACTATGGGGAAGCGCTGAACCAGGTTATTGCATCCCTGGACGGGGACGCAGTGTACCAACAGGCCCTGGAGCAGGTCACAAGCGCCGTGGAGGAGAAGCGCCCCTATATTGAATCCCAGGTGACGGATGCGGTAAGAGGAGAGGTGGCCGCAAAAGTGGAAGCCGCCGTGCGGGAGCAGGTGACCGCAAAGGTAAGGGAAGCTGCCGTGGAACAGGTGACTGGGGCGGTAACGGAGGCCGTGCGGGAGCAGGTGACCGCGGAAGTGACCAAAGCCGCAGGGGAACAGGTGACACAGGCAGTCACTGCAGAAGTGAAGAAACAGGTAACAGGGCAGGTGATCCGAAATGTCACAGGGATGGAACCGGAGGCCTATGAAGAAGCCGTGGCTGCGGGAACCATAGACGAGGGAACCCAGTCGGCTGTCAGGACGGCCATTGAAGACCAGATGGAAACAGATGGAGTGAAAGCGGAAATCCAGGCCAACGTAAACGCCCAGTTGGAAACCATCGTACCTGCCAAGGTAGAGGAACAGATGGCTGCGGATGGGGTGAAAGCGGAAATTCAGGCCAATGTAGATGCACAGCTGCAGACCATTGTGCCTGCCAAAGTGGAAGAACAGATGGCAGCAGAGGAGATTCAGGCCACGATACAATCCAACATAGATGCCCAGATGCAGAGCGTCGCCCTGAAGGAAACCATTGCCGCAAACACAGAATTGCAGGTACAGAAGGCCATCACCGAAAACATGGCCGGGGAGGAAGTGCAGAACAAACTGGCCGCCGCATCGGAAGGCGCCAAATCCGTGATCTCCCTGAAAGCTTCTCTGGATAATTATAATGTGTTCTATCTGGGACTTCAGGCTTATACGGCAGGAGTGGCGGAAGCAGCGTCGGGAGCAGGGACGTTGACCGCCGGAATCAATGAACTGAAAGGCGGAACAGGTAAACTGCAGGACGGATCCTCACAGCTCTATAACGGAATTCAGACCATGAAGGATAATACGCCCGCTCTCGTAGGCGGCATTACACAGCTCAGGGACGGCGCACGGGAACTCTCCGACGGACTGGGGCAGTTCAATGAGGAAGGCATAAGCAGACTGGCAGAAGCGGTGGACGGCGATCTGGAGGGACTGACGGACAGAATATACGCCATCTCCGACGTGGCGAAAAACTATAAAACTTTTGCCGGAATCACGAATGAAATGGAGGGCAGCGTGAAGTTCATTTACAGAACGGAAGCCGTTGAGGCGGGTGACGGGAAATAGAATTGAAATCGCTGCAGAGATGTTATAAATGTAATAAGCAGGCGCCCAGCTGGCTATGGGGGCCTGCTTTGTGCTTCAACACAGACTGCTTTTCTGGTTTGGCTGTAATTATGCCTTTTTCTGAAAAATGCGGCGGTCTTTTTAAAACCGGCGGTATTTTCAACAATATACGGATGTACGTTCTCTAATCAGTGAAAAGTGACAGAAGAGTAACTGTTCAGCGTTCTGTCTGAGCTGTTACCAGAAGATTTAAAAAAATGAAAGAAATTGAAAAAATATATTGACAAAACAGAACAGATGGTATACAATAAAGTCATAAAAAAGAAGGGCAAGAAAATCTTCCATAAAAGCAACTTAATATACTAAGTTGTAAGATACCGCAGCAGTACAGAAACAACAATCTTCCATATTTTTTATAAAAAAATAAGAAAGGGCTGAGGTTCACAATACTAATATATGGAAGAATGGGAATGCGCGGAAGGGAGCAATGGAAGAAAAAGTAAACTGAATAAGGAGGTACAGTCCAATGGACAACGAGAGATGAGAGAGTGTATTGATTGAAAGAAATTGATACACTCTCTCGCTTTGTGCGCAGGTCCGTGCCCAAAGTGCGGCTTCTCGCACCTGGAAGTTTGCCGTTAAAGCGGAGCATGGGCCGAGCGGCGAGTAGGGATAAAACCGCCTACTCCAGAGCTCTTGAAAAAGACAGAATTTTCAGATAATTACAGTAGGCAAAAGTTATAATTACGCAAAAAAATAATTTGAAAAAAATTGAAAAAAAGTATTGACATTACAGACGAGATATCATATAATAGGTTTACAAACAAAAGAGAGATAAAACTTCCACAAAAAAGCTTACCAGTTAAGCATAGAGCATCACAGTAAAGTGCATATACCACGGTAAACGTAACGGAGATCTGAAGTTTAGAACGTTGCAGTACACAGGGACAAAAACGGTGGAGATGCATGAAGGCAGAAGTGGAAGAGGAAAATTGAATAAAGGAGGTAAAGTCCATTGGACAGCGAAAAGAAGTGAGAGAGCGTATTGATTAGAGAAATCGATACGCTCTCTCACATTGCAGAAAAGCAAATCGTCCATATTCTTCCATGACTGTATTCTTTTGCCCTTCCGCTTTCCGGTTGGAAATTCCGTAACAGTTCAGCACTCTGTCTGAATCATTACGAAATTCCGGTAAAATGGGGTTCAGAAAAATCCCAAAGATTGACATCATGATATTCCAAAGCTATACTTGAACTTTTGTGAGCGGATGTGGCTGCAATGGAACCGGAGTGTCAGGGAAGATGGGGGACTTTGCGGAAGGTAACAGTTCAGACAGGGCACTGAACTGTTACTGCGGAAGGGCTTTTTTTAGAGTGTGGGCAGACTGGGGGACAGGGAGAAAAGAACAGGAATGAGAATCGGATTTTGTGACGATCAGGCTGCGGACCGGGCTGCGGTGGGAAAGGTACTGGCGGAACTGAGGCTGGGGGCGGAAATGTTTGATACGGGGGAGGCCCTTCAGGCGGCTTTCTGGAAAGAGTCTTTTGACCTGGTACTTCTGGATATCGAGATGCCCGGGATCAATGGTTATGAACTGGCTCATGTATTGAAAAAACAAAATGCAGGGTGCGAAATTATTTTTATAACGAATCATACGGAACTGGTGCTGGAGGCCTTTGCCTTTAAGCCTGCTGCGTTTGTTCCCAAAGCCCTGATTGCCTCCGAGCTTCCCAGAGCGCTGAAGCGGATACTGGACAGGGAGAAGGGAAACGCAGTCTTTGTCACGGGAAAAAAGAATCAGGACAGGATTGTTGAGCTGAGTCAGGTGATGTATCTGAAATATGTGTATGATCATGAGGTGGAATTCACATTAAAGGATGGCAGCCGCTTTTCCGAGACAGGATCCATGAAACAGTTTGAGGCGCAGCTGTCGCCGGAAGGATTCATCCGTATTTACAGCAACTGCATGGTCAATGCGCTGTATATTGTAAGACTGGAACGTGATACAGTGATCCTGGCGGACGGACAGCAGCTTGCCATTGCAAGGGAACGCCGTGAAAATGTGAGAAAAGCGTATATGGAGTATTTGATGAAATGTTAGAGGGATTAGTGGCGGCAGGCTATTATGTTGTTTTTTATAAAAGGCGCCGGGGGGCTGCGGCTGTGGGGGCAGGTGTGGCCGTTCTTACCCTGGCAGGATATCTGGTTCCGGCTTTTGGTCCGGCAGCCGCGGTATTGTCCGCTCTGTGGCTTATGGGAGCGGAGCGTTGGCGGCAGGGCGGAGAGACGCAGGAGCTGTTTCTGTATGGAGGGGTCTGGCTCATGGCCCGCAGCCTGGCAGGAATCGGAACGGTCCGGAGGGCAGGGGAAATAGGACAGGCGATGGCTGATTCCGGAGGAACAGGACTGATGGCTTGGATAGGGGAGAGGATGGGGGTACAGGGTCTGGAGACGGCTCTGGGTACGGCGTTGTTCCTCATGGCGGCGCTTTTTCTGCTGGGACGGGGAAAAATCTACCCTCTGTGGATGGCGGCTCTGGCGGTTCTGCGGATGAGCGTGGGATTTCTGGGCAGGATGCCCTATGCGGAGCCCTGGCAGGGATATACAATGGATATCTGCCTGTATCTGGGACCGGGCGCTGTTCTTGTGTGGCAGCAGATTGTCTGCATCCGGCAGGAACTGAGAAGGATGGAGGCAGCCGCAGGAGAGCTTTCCGGCATAGGCAGGGGAGCGGGCGCTGCGCAGACAGGGTATGGGGAGACGGGCCTTCCCAGGGAAAACTGGCAGGAAGCGGCGGAGGGGGAACTGTGGAGACTGCGGATTTTTGAACATGATTTCCGGCATCATCTGGACATGGTGGGGGCATTGTACGAGAACGGCAGTCCGGAGGAGGCCGCAGCCTATATAGAAGACCTGAAGCAGTCCAGGCTCACCCACAAGGGACGCAGAATAGGCGGGGAGAAAGAGTTACTGTATATTCTGATGGCAAAGAAGCAGGCCTGCAGGAAGGCGGAGATATGTTTTTCCTATCAGATTGCGGGATGTCCCGGGGGAATTGCCTGGATGGATATGTCGGCGCTTGTGCTGAATCTGCTGGACAATGCCATAAGGGCCTGCGAAAAGGTGCAGGGCCCCAGGAATATCAGCATTATGCTGCTTTCCAGGGGAGATTTATGGCAGATAGAACTGGTCAATTCCGCAGGGAAGGAGAAGGTTGAAAAAGCGCCCGGATTTCCCGTTCATGGAATCGGCATGGTGAGCGTGAGGCAGATTGTGGAAAAATATAACGGAACTTATCAGATGCACAGGAGAGAGGGGCAGGTAATTCAGAAAATCATACTGGCAGAACGGGACATGGCGGACTGATAGAGAGGGCCTTTACAGAAAAAAGAGAAAATACGACGGAAAAAGGAAAAGAGATTGCAAATGCCCTTTTCCTTTCTTACAATAGAGAAAAGCTGCGGCCGCGGCAGGACATTGTGGGAAAGGAGAAGGGCATTATGTTTTGGAAAAATATACGGTTTGTGTGCAGGCATTATTTTCGCAGCAGCAGATCTCTTTTCGGATACATGCTGTTAGGGATGACGGCCTCTCTGTTGGTGCCGGTTTTCAGTGTATATCTGCCCAGGGTGGTGGTGCAGGCTGTGACGGAGGGATGGGAGTTTAAGGCCCTTGTATTCAGGGTGGCGGTTCTTGCGGCGGGAATTGCGGTGCTGAACAGTCTCATTGTGGTGGGAAATGCAGGATATGCGGAGAAGGCTGCTGCAGGCCGTATCAAGTTGGGACTGCGGTTGGACGAGATGATGATGCGCTGCAGGTATTCCCTTACCGAGGACCCTGTGTGGAAACAGAAAACAGGCGCTGCCGCGGACGCAGTCTATTCGGACGGCAGGACTTACGGCATTGCGGGAATCATTCACACCATGCAGGATTTTGTCATCAATATTCTGGGGATTGTTTTGTTTTTCGGAATCCTGGGAACCCTGCATCCGATGGTTCTGGGAATCCTTATTTTCACGGCAGTGCTTCCAAACATTGTCGCCAACCGGGTTGCGGCCTATGAATTCAGACAGAGGGAGAAGGTGTATCCCTCAGACAGACAGATTGAGTATATTTACAATCACGTTACCACAGGGAAGGCCGGAAAGGAAATCCGTCTCTGTAAGGCGGCGGGGTTTTTCCTGAGACGGATGGAAGAGGCGGTTGCGGAGCGCATGGTATGGGCGCGGAACGCTGCGGTGCGGCATCTTGGGGTAGAAGGCGTCAATGCGCTTATGTTGGTTTTTCAGAACGGAGTGTCGCTGGGATGGATTGCATGGGAGATTCTGGAGGGGCGGATCAGTCTGGCTGATTTTGCCTTTTATACAGGCGCCGTAGCGCAGTTTGTGCAGTTTATGAACAGGTTTATGCAGAGCTTTCACATTATGAAACAGTGCAGCTATGATGTGCAGATGGTAAGGGAAGCTCTGGCTTATATGCCGGAGGAGTGGGAGGAGCCGGAGGAAATGCCGGAGGACTGCAGGGGAGTGGAAATCCGCTTTGATCATGTGAGTTTTTCCTATCCTGGAAGTGAGGAGGCGGTTCTGGAGGATATCAGCTTTCATGTCAGGCCAGGGGAAAAAATTTCCCTGGTGGGGGCCAACGGGGCCGGAAAAACCACTCTTGTAAAGCTGCTGTGCGGATTTTACGAGCCAACGGCAGGAAGTATTACGATAGACGGCATTCCGATTTCCGAAATGCGGGAAGGAAAGCTGTATGGATTGATTTCGGCGGTGTTTCAGGATATGTTGGTGCTGCCTTTCAGTGTGTTGGACAATGTGGCTGTACGGGGAACGGCAGATGTGGATAAAGTGCGTCTCTGTCTGGAAAAGGCAGGGCTCAGCAGCCGCTTTCCAAATCTGAACCAACCCCTTGTGAAAGGAGTGGGTGAGGGAGCTGAAAATCTTTCCGGAGGGGAGGAGCAGAAGCTGTTGCTGGCCAGGGCGCTGTATAAGGAGTCTCCCCTGCTGATTCTGGATGAGCCTACGGCAGCGTTGGATCCTCTGGCTGAAAGTGAGCTGTATAAGAAATATCACCAGTTGACCCGGAAGAAGACTTCCTTTTTCATTTCCCACAGACTGGCCAGTACAGGGTTCTGTGACCGGATTCTGCTGTTGGAGGACGGGAGGATAAAGGAAGAGGGGACTCACCGGGAGCTGTTGGAAAAAGGCGGAGTGTATGCCGGAATGTTCCGGGAGCAGAGCAAATACTATAAGGAAGGGGCGGAAACCACTGGATGGATGCCTGACAGAGGGGAGGGCGGATATGAAGCAGGTTAGGAAGGTACTTGGGCTGTTTGGAGGTTTGGACAGAGGGATTTTTCTCATGATGGTGCCCGCGGCGCTGCTTGACACATTGGAAGGCTTTGGGATATTGCTGATTTCCTCCACGGTCCTGAATCTGCTGGGGGAGGGCGCAGATCTGCGTTCCGTGCTGACAGTGACCCTGTCCATGGCTGTGGGATACGGTTTTCTGTATTGGCTCAGGTCATTTGCGGCGAGCCGGAAGGATGAGAGAATTGCCAGGCTTGGATATCGTTATAAACAGTATGTGACGGAGAAAATATTCCGGGTTCCTTTTGAAAAGATGGAGACGGAGGAGTTTGTGAATACTCTGAACCAGATCAGGCAGAATGACAGGATCTATGGTTTGACAGGGAGTATTTTGAATAGGATGTATTCCATCATAAAGAGCCTGTTTGCCATGGCGGTGTCCTTTGTGTCCTTTGTCCGTCTGTCCGGAGTGGCAGGTCAGCTTGGGGATTCGGCTTTTCTGGTAGGAATGCTGTTTTTACTGCTTGTCCTGCTGGTGTTGGCTTCCATGGGTTATATGTCGTGGAGGGAGAAGCAGAATGCGAAGATGATGACCCGGATTATGCAGGATGTGGTGAAATACAATTCGGTTGCGATGCAGCTTTCCAATGATGTGATAGCAGAATATTCCGTGGGAAAGCATATCCGCATATACGGAATGCAAGAAAAGATTCTCCGCGAGGAACGGAAAAACATGGAGGGCATGAGCGAGGTAATGAGGCACTTTTACCGGTTGGAGCTGAAACCGGGAATCATGGGCAGCGTATCCTCCGTGACGATCAGCGGTCTGATTTACCTGATGGTAGGCGCCATTGCCATGGCAGGCGGCCTGGGGATTGGAAGCATTGTGTGGTATGCAGGAGTGGTGCAGCAGTTTCTGGAGGCGGTGCACCAGGTGATTACGCTTGTCAGCACCATGTATAATGAGTGCATCCGGCAGCAGGCTGTTTTTGCCCTGGAAGAAGCGGGAGAAGAGGAGGGCGAGGGAATAACAGGTATCCGTCCCCTTCCGGTTCATGAGTTTCGCTTTGAGGATGTGTCCTTTGCCTATCCGGAGTCGGAGCGGATGATTTTGAAGCATGTGAATTTATGCCTGTCCGGGAGGGAGCATGTTGCATTAGTCGGAACTAACGGGTGCGGAAAAACCACTCTGATTAAACTCCTGTGCCGTCTTTATGATCCAACAGAGGGAAAAATCCTGTTGGACGGCGTGGACATCCGGGAAATTCCGAGGGAGGAATATATGGAGATGCTGTCGGTAGTGTTTCAGGATTACCAGATATTTGCGGCTACCCTGGCAGAAAACATTGCTCTTTGCGAGAATATTGACCGCCGGAAGGCAGCGGCAGCAGTAGAAAAGACCGGACTGGGGATACGGGAACTGGATATCAGTCTGTGCCGGGACCTGGACAGCAGCGGAATCGAAGTGTCAGGCGGTGAGGGCCAGAAAACCGCTATTGCCAGGGCGCTGTATAAGGATGCGCCGGTGGTGATTCTGGATGAACCCACTGCCGCCCTGGATCCCATATCGGAAAGTGAGATTTATGAGAAATTTAATGTTCTGGTGGAGGGAAAACTGGCAGTGTTTATCTCGCACCGTCTGTCCAGCTGCCGCTTCTGTGACCGTATTCTTGTGCTGCAGGACGGTCAGGTGGTGCAGGACGGTACCCATGAGGAGCTGACTGCCCGGAAGGACGGTCTGTACAGCAGGATGTGGGAGGCGCAGAGGCAGTACTATGTGGAACAGGCGGCGCCAATCTGATCTGTACAAAAGCCTGTTATCTGCTATAATAGAAGGCAGAAGAAGGCCGGAAGGAGAGGCAGAGAGGGCAGGTGCATATGGGAGTATATCTTAATCCGGGAAACCAGGCGTTTCGGCAGGCGCTTCGGTCAGAAATCTATGTGGATAAATCAGATTTGATCTCTTACACCAATCAGGTTATGGAGACAGAAAGGAAAAATCTCTGTGTGAGTCGGCCTCGGCGGTTCGGAAAGTCCATGGCGGCTAATATGCTCTGCGCTTATTACTGCATGGGGTGTGATTCGGAACCGCTGTTTGGCGGTCTGAAAATCGCAGAAGCGCCGTCTTTTCGGGAACATCTGAATCGGTACAATGTGCTGCTGCTGAATATGCAGCAGTTTATCAGGGGAGCCGGGAAACCGGAAAATTTTGTGGATTATCTGGAACAGAAAGTTCTGGGAGAAGTGAAAGAGGTGTACGGCAGTGTGATTGGAGAGTCAGAGCGCCATCTCTCCGGCGCACTGGCATCCGTATATGCGAGAAACCAGGAACCGGAAGCGGGTTTTCTCTTCATAATTGATGAATGGGACTGCATTTTCCGGGAGATGAGAGCGGATGAGACAGTACAGAAAGCCTATCTGGATTTTCTGCGGGATCTGCTGAAGGACAGGACATATGTAAAGCTGGCTTATATGACGGGAATTTTACCCATTAAAAAGTACGGGACTCATTCCGCATTAAACATTTTCGACGAATTTTCCATGACGGACCCGGGCCGTCTGACGTCTTATGTGGGATTTACGGAGGAGGAAGTGCAGAGGCTGTGCGGGAAATATGATATGGATTTTGAGGATGCGAAGCAGTGGTATGACGGCTATGTATTTGAACAGGACAGACATATTTATAATCCCAAATCCATTGTGGATGCCATGTACAATGGGAAATTCAGAAGCTATTGGACAAGGACGGAGACCTATGAAGCTCTGCGGCACTATATGGACATGAATTTTGATGGATTGCGGGACAGCATTGTCTTCATGGTGGGCGGAGGGAGCTGCCGGATTAATCCTGAAAAGTTCCAGAATGATATGACCAGTTTTGGAAGCAGGGACGATGTGCTGACTCTGTTGGTGCACCTGGGCTATCTGGCATTTGACGAGACCGCGCAGTCCGTGAGCATCCCGAATATGGAGATTGCGGGGGAATTCCGGAATGCCATTGACGGCTCAGGAGGGTGGGAACAGTTAGCGGCGGCCTTGAACCGTTCCGGGCATTTGTTGGAGGCCACCCTGAGGGGAGAAGAGGAAACCGTTGCGGCGGCTATCGATGCAGTGCATATGGAGGAGGTGTCCGTCCTTGCTTACCATGACGAAAATTCTTTAAGCTGTGTTATTACATTGGCTTATTTTTCAGCCAGAAAGGATTATATCCTGATTCGGGAATTCCCAACAGGAAAAGGATTTGCGGACATTGTATTTCTGCCAAGAAAGAATGTCTCAAAACCCGCCATGGTGGTGGAACTGAAGTGGGACCGGACAGCGGAAGGCGCTATCAGGCAGATCAGGGATAAAAAGTATGTGGAAACCTTGAAAAAATACACGGGAGATATTCTTTTGGTGGGAATCAGTTATCAAAAGAAAAGCGGCAGGCATCAGTGCGTGATTGAGCGGTATCGCAAGGAGGAAGCGAACTAATCGTGAACAGTGACAGCCCTCTTTTTTCTGCGTCTGAACAGCGCCTGGGATACAGTGGTGACAATGATAATTCCCAGGGCAAGCGCCCCTGCCAGCTTCAGGGTGGCCACAGCCTTCCCCAGGAAATCGTTGAAATCGCTTTCCAGGGCGGAGGTCATTGTGTAATAGAGGCTGCCTCCGGGGATGAGAGGAATCAGGGAGGTGGTTGCAATGGGGGTGGCGGGTGTTTTCAGGATTCTTGCCATAATCTCGGAATAAAGCGACACAACCGCGGCCACGATAAAATAGTCAATGGGTTCGTTGGGAATGAGATGGTTTGCGGCGATAAAAAGGCCCCAGGAAAGGAAGCCGCCGAAGGCTACGGCGGCAAGTCTTCTTCCCCTGATATTAAACAGGATTCCGAAACCCAGAGTACCGATAAATCCTGCCAGAAGCTGAGTGATTTCAAAAGTGGTCATATGGCACCTCCCGACAGAACGGCAATGACAAAATACCCTGCGGCAATGGCCAGTGCCGTAATACATGCTTCAATGGTGCGGAGCATTCCCGCGATGCTGTCCCCTACAAGCAGGTCCTTCAGCGCCGTTGTAAGGCCGATGCCGGGGATAAGGGTCATGATATTGCCGATGATAACCTTGTCAACTGTGGGAATAAAGCCCAGTTTTAAGGCCAAAAAGGCAAGCAGTGTGGCCGCAAAGGAGGAAATAAATTTGGTAAAGACTTTGTTTCTGACAGCCTTGTCACATAAAAAGATAATACACCTTACAAACCCGCCGATCAGAAAGGAAACAGCCGCTTCTCCATAACCGCCGCCGAAAAACAGGGTAAAGGCGCCCGCAATGGTTGCATAGCAGAGAAATTCAAGCCATAAGGGATAGGTCCTGCCTGAGGAGATTTCGGAAAGCCGTGTCTTGATCTCGGCGGCAGAAAGCCTGTGCGCGCAGATATTGCGGGAGAGTTCGTTTAATCTGTGGAGTTTCTCATAGTCCGTTGTATAGTCCGTTACACGCCTTGTCTGGGTAAAGATTCTGTTGTCGTCGGTATGTATGGTGACAACCATACTGCTTGTAATGATAAAAACGTCTATGCGTTTTGCACCATAAGCACTGAAAATTCTTTTCAGGCTGTCCTCAACTCTGTGAACCTCTCCGCCGCTCACCAACATTTGCTCTCCAATGTCCATAACGCAGTCAAGTAGTTTTTCCATCCTGCCTCCCTGGGAATTTCCCTTTTATCCTTGGAATTGCTGATGCCTATATTTTAAAACAGTTTGGTACAAAAAGCAATGGTGCGTATGTTATTTCAGGTGCATCCAGAGTTTGTTTTATGCGGCTTATGCATCCTGGTCCGTTTTATGCGGCTATGCATCCTGGTCCGTTTTATGCGGCTATGCATCCTGGTCTGTTTTATGCGGCCTATGTATTCTGGTCTGTTTGATGGGGCCTATGTATTCTGGTCTGTTTGATGCGGCCTATGTATTCTGGTCTGTTTGATGGGACCTATGTATCCTGAGGTCTGTTTTGTGCTGCCTATGAACCGGAGGGAGCGTTTCGGCGCCTGCCGGTCAAGGTTGGTAATGTAAATGCCGGAGAGGGTTGCGCCTGTATTTGAAAAATATTAGCAGCATTACAATTGGTTGAGAAACTGGAGGATTCTTCCTTTGTTTTTAGGGGAGTAATGAGCTAAGATAGAAGTGAGCTAAGATTTTCCAGGGCTTATACGGAGAGTGTCTGAAAAGAGGGTGTGATGAAGGAGCAGGCCAGGAAGAGGCATGTGCGCTGAAGGACACAAAGGGGTAAAGCTGGTTGGGAGGTATGCTGATTGGTATACGTACTGAAGCACGCAGGGGGTATGCTGATTGGTATATGCACTGGAGTGTGCAAGTGTTATAAGTTGGTTGGTATATGTACTGGGGTGCGCAAGTGTTATAAGCTGATTGGTATATGTACTGGAGTGCGCAGAGGGGTAAAATGTAAGAAGGGCGTAAGGGGTAAGCGTTCGAAAGAAGGAGGTGCGGTGTCGCAATGGGGGAGATGATGTTTCATGGAGTGGCCATGGGAGGGAAGCTTTATTCCCTGCGGGTGGCAAGGGGGATGACCCAGGAGCAGCTGGCGGCGGAATTGTGCGTCAGTCCCGGGGCGGTGTCCAAGTGGGAGAGGAATCAGTCGGTTCCCAGTGTGGAAATGCTCTGGGCGTTGGCGGATTTTTTTGACTGCAGCATGGATGAACTGGTGGGAAGGCGTCTGGCGCAGGTGGAGCGGATGGGGGCATATGACCAACGGCAGTTTCGCCTGATTGAGGTGGGGGAGGATTTGCTCCGGTGTGCCGAAATCAGCAGGGAGAAGGGGCTGACAGCCATGGAGGAGGCGGTTCCGGAGCTGAAGGGCGGCAGCAGATTTTTAAGGTTTGCGGTTTCTTATATCAGGAATCTTTTGATGAAACAGGCGGATACGGATTTCGCGTTTTGTCTCCTGGAGAATTATGCCGAGGCCCTGCCGGAGGAGGAGCAGAGGGAGGGGCGCATGGTTACGGCTGTGCTTAGGGGCATTTTTGCAGGGGAATCTTTGGAGGTGCAGCAGGAAGTCACAGCGTCTTATATCGGTATGGAATACAGGGAGAGGAGCGGAAAAATGGGAGAGATATTACAATATACCAGACAGGAACTGGTTCAGCGATTTCGGAACAGGGAGAGGTATTCGGAGGCCACGGATCTTCTGGAAGGATTTGCGCAGCTGGGGGCCTTTGAAATTCAGGTGATTCTGCGGAATCTGGACATTGCCACACTGACGGCAGCGCTTGCAGGGGCGTCAGGGGCAGTGGTGGAGGCCTTTTTCTCCAATCTGGCGAATCGGGTTATGTATCTGATCAGTGAGGAGTTGGCGCACTGGCAGGGAACAGAGGAGGAGATTCTGGCAGCCCAGAGGCGGGTCCTGGAGGTGGGGAGTTTCTGCCTGAATCGGGAAGAGGAATCCTGAAGCGCATCAAATCAGTCGTAACAGTTCAGACAGGGCGCTGAACTGTTACGAGAATGCACACAAAACGCGAAAAGAATGCGTTTTGGCGCCCGCAAGTCTCGCAAAATTGCACAGAGTGCAATTTTGACTTCGCGAGAGGGGCTGTCTGAACTGTTACAATCAGTCATGGTATAATTCCCTACTTTTGGTAGATGCTAACGGAATAGAAAGAAATCAATTTTCCGGAGAAAGGGCAGGGGAGGGAAAACATGGAATCAATCTGGCGGGCAGATGCGGAAATCAGAAAGAGAGAGGCGCTTCCGGGAGAGATGAGGGTTCCGGTGGTGGTCATCGGGGCAGGACTGGCGGGGATTCTGACGGCTTATTATCTGAAGCAGGCGGGGATCCGGGCTGTGGTTCTGGAGGCAGATCGAATCGGAAGCGGACAGACCGGCAATACCACGGCAAAGATCACCTCGCAACACAATCTGCTCTATGACCGGCTGATCAGGACCTTTGGCCATGAGATGGCGGGGCAGTATGCCAGGGCAAATGAAAGCGCCATAGGGGAATATGAGAGGCTGATTCGGGAAAAGGAAATAGATTGTGATTTCCTGGGGTGTCCTGCCTGTCTGTATTCCCGGACAGAGGAAGCGCTTCTGCGGCGGGAGGCGGAGGCTGCGGAATCCCTGGGGATCAAGGCTTCCTTCGGGACAGACAGCGAGCTGCCCTTTTCCGTTGCGGGGGTGGTGCGGTTTGAGAACCAGGCAAGGTTTCATCCGCTGAAATTCCTGGCGGCAATGGCGGAGGAAGTGGAGGTATATGAGCAGACCAAGGCGCTGAAGACGGAGGGCATGCGGGTGGAGACGGCCAGAGGGTGTGTGGAGGCGGAGCATATTGTATTTGCCGCCCATTTCCCCTTCCATAATGTACCCGGGTACTATTTTGCCAGGATGTACCAGGAGCGCAGCTATGTGGAGGCATTGGCGGGGGCGGAGACGTTGGAGGGCATGTATCTGGGGATTGACCGGGAGGGGCTGTCCTTCCGCTCCCAGGGGGACTTGCTGCTGCTTGGGGGAGGAAGCCACCGGACCGGTGTGAATAAGAGAGGGAGAAAGGACCCAGGGGATGGAGCGGGCAGCGCAGAGACCTGGGGGGAAGGCAGGTATGGAATGCTTTTTAGCAGGGCGCGGGAATTCTATCCGGAATGCAGGGAGGCAGCCCGGTGGTCAGCCCAGGATTGTATGACATTAGACGGAATTCCGTATATCGGGAGGTTTTCCAGAAGGAAACCGGACTGGTATGTGGCTACCGGCTTCGGAAAGTGGGGGATGACCACGGCAATGGTCAGCGCTCGTCTCCTGACTGCCCTGATCAGCGGAAAAGAATGTCCGGAGGCGGATGTTTTCTCTCCGGAAAGACGGTTTACGGCCAGGGCGGCGGGGGAACTGGCTGTGCATGGAGCCCACACGGTAAAGGGCCTGTCAAAGCACCTTCTGCCTTCGGGAAAGGGAAAGGTGATTCCCAACTGTCCCCATATGGGATGCCGGTTGGAATGGAATCCGGATGAGGAGAGCTATGACTGTCCCTGCCATGGTTCCCGGTTTGACAGGGAGGGGCATCTGTTGGACGGCCCGGCCCAGACGGACTGTAAAAGGCGGGAATAGGAAAAAACCGGGTTATGGCAGGAAGGAAGGCAGGCATCGGAAAGGAGGTTCTGTGGCATGCCGGGCCTGCTGCCGCTTCCGCAGGATGGGACGCACCATTCTGGAGTTTGAGACGGACAGAGCCTCTTTTGAGTATGAGTATTCCGGGTAATGAGGAGGCGCGGCAGGAAAAACTATTGACGTACGTGTTTGCGTACGCTATAATAATCATGACATATAAAATCTCGTCATTCTACTACGAAATACCCATAGTGATAAAATTCTTGGGTAACTGATACTTTTAGGAGACAGTCATATAAGGACGCCTCTATATACACAGAGAAATACAAATCAGAAATGGAAGACGAGAAACTGACACCGTGAGATTTTCAAAGGATACCTGATAAACATGGCGGGGAGAGGAGGTTCCGCTGCCTTTATCAGAAAACCACTAAACATATGCGCTGTTTCATCATATGCAGAAGACAGCGCCATCTTAATTTGTTATTATACTGGAATCCAATAGATGCTGTAATAAAGATTGGATTCACAGTATGATAAACAGTACAACTACAACAAGGAGATTTTATAATGTCAACCATCAATATAACAAATGCAAGAAAGGATCTTTATCGTCTGGTAGAAAACGTAAATCACTACAATGAGCCGATGCTGATCGTAGGAAAAAAAGGAAATGCGGTTCTTCTGTCAGAAGAAGATTGGAATGCAATACAGGAGACATTATATCTGGACTCCATTCCCGGAATGACAGAGTCTGTCAGGAAAGGACTGGAAACGCCCGTGGAGGATTGCATTCCCGAAGATATGGTGGAATGGTGATGTACCAAATTGTTTTTACGAAACAGGCAAAGGACGATTTGATAAAGTTAAAAAGTGCCGGATTAGCGTTAAAAGCCCGGAAGCTGGTGGATGTCATAAAAGAAAATCCCTATCAGAATCCGCCTGGATATGAAAAACTTGTGGGAAATTTGACAGGTGCCTATTCCAGAAGAATCAATATACAGCACAGGCTTGTCTATCAGGTCATAGAGAAGCCATTTACAGCGGATGGCATACAGTATAAAGGATATGTGAAAATAATTCGTATGTGGACACATTATGAATGCCCCTTTTAAAATAAGTGTTGCTGGAGTATAACTCCGGACCTTATCAATCTTCTTGTTAAAGATGACAAAATGTATTTGACAGCAGCGGATTAAATCTTGCCACCAAAAAAATAGGGAAGAATAACCCGAAAGCGGAACAGATACAGACCGATAGCGTTTCTGAAATGGAGATACAACAGATAAAGAAAAAATATATCACTGACCGCATCAGAGAATCCGTTGATATATTTGGTGATTATTTTTAACGCAGAGAGGGAACGCAATGAGTTGGAACTGGAGCGTGACAGC
>CAJUGL010000035.1:14867-37361 GCA_910586515.1 uncultured Acetatifactor sp. | reverse complement strand
TATAGCTCCGCTCTATTTATCGTGTCATCAAATCGACTGTGAATAGTAACAAAAAGTTGAAAAAAAAACAAAAATTCTGTTGACAAAGTGAATCAGGCTTGCTATAATATATATCGTAGTCGAGAGGACAACACAGAGGTGTTTGTTTGGATACGACATACGGGACCTAAGCTGCTGTGGCTCAGTCGGTAGAGCGTCGCATTGGTAGTGCGGAGGTCACGGGTCCGATTCCCGTCAGCAGCTTTAAAATGTTTAAAAGTAAAGGTTTTTCGAGGAAGTTATTCTTTGAAAAGCCTTTATTTTTATTCTATTATCTGGACCTACGATTTATTAATGTTTGGGAATCGTTACTGTACATGTCGTATAAAATCAAGACGTGGGAACACTTTTCTGGATGCGCCGTGTTTTGTAATGGAGGTTCTTTCACCTACAACAGAACTGTATGACCGCGGGGAAAAGATGGACTTATATTGTGAACAGGAAATTGACGAGTATTGGATTGTTGACTGGAGACAGAAAAAAGTAGAAATTTATGAGCTTGACTATGAGAACGGTACTCCCAAATATTTCCTTTGGAAAGAGATTACAAAAGAAAATAAGGATGAATTGCAGATTGTACCGTTCTCTAACCTTAAAATTACTTTCGACGAATTATTTGACGAAATAGATAATTATGGACTATAAAGGTGCAGCAGCAAACCAGCGCCAGGGAGGAGAGGATTTCTGCCAGACGCCAGAACCAGGGTTCTTCAAATCCCAGTCGGATGCTGCCGGAATAACCGGAAGGGACATTGACTCGTATCATATTGTTTGTTCCTGCGCGTACGGATAGTTCTTCTCCTGTGTGAATGTCCCGGCAGCGATAATATTTATAGTACATCAGCGGAAATTCCACATAGGCGTTCTCCGAATCTGCCGAGATTTGGCATGTGATAGTGGTTCCGTGTTTTTGATAGGATTCCAGGGAATCGATTCCCGAGGAATAAACGGCGTTTTCCTGAATGGCTTCAGGGTCCGTGCCTGCGGGAAGATAATCATAGGAATACATCTGCATGGTATTCAGCTCATGGGTATTGTAAACTCTGTATGGTTCCCCGGAGAAAGCAAAGTCATAAAAGTACCAGCCGCAGTTCACCGCAAGAAGAGCAAGACTGAAGGTAAGCAGGCTGCGCCATTGTCCGGGCAGAATCTTTTTCGCCATGTCAAAAGCGCAGCACAGCGTAAAGGTAAGCAGAAGAGTAGCGGGAGCCAGCAGCCTCCAGGGGAATTCCAGGCTGTAAATAACTTTTTTTACAGGGCGGCCCAAAGCGCAGAGGGCGTCCCAGGGGAAATAGCAGGTGCACATATACAGCAGCAGGCAGCCCAGCAGGGTGCACAGCACACCGGGATAATAATCCCGGCTCTGGCGGCAGTCTGACCGGTGGACGCACAGCAGATAGACGAACAACAGCAGACCAATAGTCAAAAAAATCCCGATGCCGAAGGTTGGCTCGGTGGAAATGCCCGCAACCGTAGCCCAGGCGCCTCCGTTGCTTTGTTGGAACAGGGTAAAAAGCTGTATGGGAAAAAGTCCTCCCGATTGAAAGGAGCCTATTGTGCTGCCTGTCCACTGGGGAGACTTGATCATGATATCTTCCCTGTAGAAATCCAGAAAGGGAAGGATAAAATTCAGGCTCATGGCCAGGGTGAGCCCTGCCGCGGCAGCCAGTGAGCGCGCTGTATGCAGGCTGAAACGGCGGAAAAGGGCGAAACAGGCTGTCAGGAGGACAAAGGCGGCCATAAGGCTGCTCAGTACATGGGAGTGAATCAGCCCGCTCATGCCTATGGCGGTGAGGACAGCATACTTGAGACGGTATTTTGTACTGCTGCCCCTGAAAATCAGGTAGAAACCGCATAAAACCAGGGGGAGGAACATCATGGCAGTATATTCTCCCACAGAGGCTCTCGTATACATATCCATAAGGCGGTAAGGGGACAGGGTATAGGCCAGGCAGCCCAGAAGCCCCAGTTTCGGTTGGGAAAATATTTTCCGAAAGGAGTAGTAACTGAGCAGAACGGTTCCCAGGTTCACGAAAGCGGCAAAAAACTTGTAGGCTGTCTGAACGGAAAAGCCGGCCAGTCTTAGCAGAGCGGGAAAGTAGAGCAGGGCGTCTCCGTAAAAAATGCCTGCGGCATACCCATATCCCTTGGCCCACAAAGGATGAAGCTTGACAGGAAAGCTGCCGTGGGAAAGGCCCTGGCTGATGGCCTCGATCCTGAGCAGGTGGAAGGGAAGGTCGTGTCCGACGGTGAGAAAGTCCGTGTAGAGCGGATAGCAGGACAGCAAAAAAATACCCGAGAGCGCCAGGAGGATTTTGCGCTGTGCACTGCGGGAAATCTGCAGAAGCCAGACAAAATTAATGAACAGGCAAAGCAGGAAGGCATAGAAGATATTCTTTTTGTAGCGGTAGCTGGTTTCATAGAGAGCAAGTCCCTTAATGCTGACCTGACCTTCACCGGAGAAGGAGACGTGAATCGCGGCCTGGTCCGTGCTTCTGGATAGATCCAGATACAGAGCAGCGCTGTTTGCTGCGGGATTCAGTTCCACAGGCGGACAGCGCATTTCCGTCACGCCCAGGTCTGAGGATGCGGATACGGTAGTTCCGGCGCAATCAGCGCTGTAATCAATGCGGACTTGGTATATTCCTTTTTTCAGCTGCAGCAAGGGCGTGGACAGAAATATGCCTCCGCCGCTCCGTTCGCTGTCTATGGAGACAGTATCCTCCGCGGATGCGGATTCGGAGACAATGCATTCCTCCGGCGAAAATATTTTCTCATCGGCGCTGCCCCGGTGGAATAGCCAGGAACCGATCGACAGAATCATAATCAGGACCTGCAGTCCGATGAAAATATGTTTATTGCGCAGTCTGCCGCTCACGATGGAATTCATATATGCCCCCAAATACATTTATTATGGAATACTTTGTCACAGATACTGATTCTGGGATTTACGCATAAGAAACTTTACCGAAAATCCCTTGTCGTCACATACGTTACGCACCACGTTTTCCGCAGTCTCTTTGGAGCTGTCGTTTACGCAGATGATGCAGTTGTTCTTGTTGCGGCGGAAGATAGAAGCTTTCGGCCAGCGTATGTAGAAGGAAATGCGTTCAAGGAGAAGCGCTTTCTCAATGAGCAGTTTGCATTCCGGATTGCTCACCTCACAGAGTTCAATTTCATTGTTTACCTTTACCGATGTGTATAACGGCTGTTCCATATGCCATGCCTCCTCTGCAGTACTGGATTTATGAGCGCCGCACCGAGATTTGGTTTTCGATGCGGCAGCTCTTTTTTGCTGTGTTTTTTCTTATTCGCCCTGACCTTCGTCAATGATTCCCTGGTTAATGTTTCTTTGTTCGATTTCCCATCGCTGGGCGTCGATCACGGCCTCATAATCCGGATTGGCGAAGAACGCGGCGTCGTGCTGACATTGACGCGCGCTGGCGGAACCCGGTGTGCCGTCCGGAGAAGTGATGGAGGAGCCGGAGAGCAGAGACGGGTCTTCCTCCAGGGGCAGGGTGGCCGTGCCCGGTACAGGGAAGGGACAGTCGGGCGTGGCGGGTTTATGATCGTAATCGCAGACATTTCCTACGTAATGCACCGTACAGTTCTCGGTGGGCACCGTGCCGTCTGCGAACCGTTCCGTCCTTGTAGGACATACGCCGGGAATCGGGACTCTGCCGGACTGGGTGCAGACGCTGGCGCTGACGATTCCGGATGGCGTGGTGAATTTCTCGTTGGGCAGATTCTCATGGATTCTTGACATGACGGCGCGCCATAAATCCCTTGCCACATGGTCTTCTCTGTTATTTCCTTTGTGGGCCATGCTTACATTGTTGTCATAGCCTGCCCAGGCGGTACAGGTGTAATAGGGGGTGAACCCTGCAAACCAGACATCCCAGTAGTCTGTGGAAGTACCGGTCTTGCCGGCAATGGCCATCTGCTTGTTGAAATTGCAGGCGGCGCCTGTACCCGTGGTCACTACGTCCACCATGGCGTCCGTCAGCAGAAAAGCGGTGGTTTCCTTGATGACCTGCTTGGACTTCGGATTGGTATTGTCCAGCAGAACATCTCCGTCTGTGTTGGTAACCCTGCTGTAGAGTTTTGGCTCTATATAATTGCCCATATTGGCGATGGCGGCATAGGCCGCGTTCAGTTCATAGGGGGTGACGCCATAGGTCAGCCCGCCCAGGGCGACTGTCTGATTTATGTCGCTGTAATATTTATCCTTGATCGTTATTCCGTCCGTCAGCGTAGTGAAGCCGAAATTGATAAGGTAGTCATAGCCCAGCTGGGGCGTGATGACGGTCTGTGTTTTTACGGCGATTATATTCAGGGATTCACGGATGGCTTCCCGGATGGGCTGTATTCCCCGATATTTGCTTCCGTACCAGTTGTTTACAGGCGTGCCGTCCGCATAGTAAAAGGGCGCGTCGTTGTACACGGTGGCGAGGGTTTGTCCGGCGCTGTCCAGGGCCGGGGCGAAAGCGGCCAGCACCTTAAAGGTAGAGCCGGGAGAACGGGTGGAGTCGGTTGCCCTGTTCAGGGTGCGCCGTCCCTCCTTGACTCCCCGGCCGCCCACAAGAGCCACCACATAACCTGTGGACTGGTCTTCGATGGCCATTGCCGCCTGGGGCTGGGGCGTCATGGAGATAGTCTCGGCATAATTGTCTTCGTCGTCCGCAACGCCCAGGTCTGCCAGCATGGCGGAACGGTAGGTATTGACGGCTTCATGGGCCGCATCCTGGGAGCCGAAGATCAGATTAAAGTTTCTGTCCTGGTTTGCCTTAAACCAGGTCATCATATTTTCCTTGCTGTAATTATGCTTTTCTCCCTGAGAATCGGTAATGGTCAGCGCATAATTCAGATACCAGTTTGCGTTTTCAGGATAGTTTTCCGGATTGGCGAACTCTTGGTCTGCAATGGCCTGAATAGTGGGGTCCATGGTGGATTCAATGCGCAGTCCGCCCGAGTAGAGCAGATTATCCGCCATTACCTCGGAATATCCGGCGATATTGATCAGATCCTCCCGAACCTGCTCGAATACGGCGTCGGAGAAATAAGAGCCGGACGTTGCGGTGGTGCTTACTCTGTAATCCGCGTCGTGCAGCTGTATCCGCTCATAGACGGCTTCCGTGTCCGCCATGGCGATTTTGTATTCCGTGTCAGTGATGAACTCCAGCTCCAGCATTTTGTTCAGACATTTCTGACGGCGCTTGGCATTGGATTCCGGATGGCGTATGGGATTGTAGCCTGAAGGATTCTGCGTAATGGAGGCAATGACGGCGCATTCGGAGACGGTCAGCTCGCTGCAGGACTTGCCGAAATATCTCTGAGAGGCGGATTCCACTCCCAGGGTATTCTGGCCCAGGTTAATGGCGTTCATGTAGCGGAGCAGGACGTCCTCCTTGGAGTAGTACTTGGAGATTTCCAGAGCCAGATATTGTTCCTGCAGCTTACGCTTTACCATTTTGATAAGATTATTGTTCTCTTCCGTCCAGGTGGTAAAGATGGTATTTTTCAGAAGCTGCTGGGTGATGGTGCTGGCGCCCTGCTTTTCTTTGCCAAGCGTGATCACAAACTGCCAGCCTGACCGGGCTATGCCTGCGATGTCGATGCCGTTATGCTGGTAGAAACGCTCGTCCTCTATGGCGACGAAGGCTTCTCCCAGATGTTTCGGAATCAGATCCCAGTTGTTGATCTGGATGCGGTTTGAATTGATGCTGACATACTGATCGATTTCGTTTCCCTCGCAATCGTAGACAATGGTGGCTTCTCCCGATGCTACCACGTCGTCCAGATGGATCTGAGGCGTGGAGGCCAGTATGCCCCTGAAAGCGCCCAGACCTGCGCTTACGCCGCAGATGATGAGGCCGATGATCGCCGCCAGCGTCAGTTTCAGCAGGGAAAGACCGAATTTTCTTCCCCATTTTTTTGTCTTAGAATTAAGCGCCCGCTGTTTTGCCCGGACCCCTCTTTTTCCATAATTCATTTCTGCCACCTTCCTGAAAAGAAATTTTTCGGCATAAACGCCGGTATATATACGGAAATTCCCGCCCTACTCCGGAATTTATGCGACTGTATTTTGGCATATATAACATATTATACCAAAAAAAGATATGTAAATAAAGGTTTTCTTTGCGTTATTAATAATTGTTTCACATTTTTGCCGGATTATGCTATTCTATCTGAGGATTGCAGTGCATCTGTTGCTGTGAACGGTAACAGAACACATAGTGGAGAGCAGTCCTGAGTATAAAACGTTTTTTAAGGAAAGAATGGGAGTGATGAGGATGAATTCGACGGATTCATATCGTGTGCTGCTGGAAGGCGGTCAGGGAGAGTATGTAGAGAAAAAATCCCGCTTTATTGCGACTCTGCGAAGGTGTGACAGCGAGGAAGAGGCTATGGGCTTTGTGGAGGAGATGCGGAAGAGATATTGGGATGCCAGGCACAACTGCTATGCGTACATTGTGGGGGAAAGAGGAGAGCTTGCGCGCTGCAGCGACGACGGGGAACCGGGCGGTACGGCAGGCCGTCCCATGCTGGAAGTGCTCACGGGGGAGGAAATCAGGAATGCGGCGGCGGTGGTGACCCGATATTTCGGCGGTGTGCTGCTGGGAACCGGTGGATTGGTTCGGGCTTACACCCAGGCGGTGAAAGAGGGGCTGAAAAACTGCCGTGTGGGAAGGATGATACCGGGCTATAAGGCGGAGATCGCGACGGATTACAACGGTATCGGGAAGGTGCTGTATCTTTTGGGAAATGCCGGACTTGAGCCGGTAAAGGCCGAGTACGGGGAGGATGTCCGGCTTTTGCTGGAAGTTCCTTATGAAGAGGCGGACGCGCTGCGCAGAGACATGATGGATGCCACAAACGGACGGATGCGGTTTGAGATAATCGAAGAAATTTATTTTGTGTCCCGATAACCCGCGTTTGTGTGCGCCCTGCGCCCGGGGATTGTTTTTGTGTTCCTGTTCACTCCGTTCACAGTAACAGATGCACAGAAATCGCAGGAACAGCGATTTCGCGCACAGCTGTCTCGGGTTTGTCACGCGAAAGGCGCGTGAAAACACCTCGCGGAGGCACCTGTGAACAGTAACCTTTTTGTTGACAAAGAGGGGGCGCAAGGATAAAATGAAGAAGGCAGTAAGGAGACATCAGCATTTTGAGAGGAGGTGGTTTATTGATGAAGGGACAGAATACTGGCAGCGACAGTCCTCTTCCCGGTCGAAGTTGCAGCTGTACAAATAAACCACATAAGGAGAAATGCTATGGAAACAAGGATCGAACTGCAGGAACTGAAGAGGCTTCTCGACGCTAAACAGTACACGAATCTTCGCCAATTTCTTGACGAATTAAACGAAGCGGACATTGCGGCCCTTATGGAAGAGCTGGAGACTGAGGATATGCGCAAGGTATACCGCATATTGCCCAAGGATCTGGCCGCGGATGTGTTTTCCTATCTGGAGACGGATTACCAGGAGGACATTATCACCTCTCTCTCGGACAGGGAGGCGGGGAGCGTCATGGACAATCTTATGGCGGACGACGCCGTAGACTTTCTGGAGGAAATGCCGGCAAATGTAGTGGAAAGACTCCTGGCTAACGCCAATCCGGAGACTCGCCAGGCCTTGAACCAGCTGCTGCGTTATCCGGAAGACTCCGCGGGAAGCATTATGACGGTGGAATATGTATCCCTGAAGGAGAATCTCACGGTGGATCAGGCCATTGAGCGTATCCGCGCAGTGGGATTGGACAGCGAGACCATCAACATCTGTTATGTGCTGGATGCCAGAAGAGAGCTGGTGGGAACGGTTGCGCTGCGCTATCTGCTGCTGAGCAGGGGAGAGGAAATTATTTCTGACATTATGCATGAAAACGTCATTTCCATCCATACGCTGATGGATCAGGAGCAGGTGGCGGCACAGTTTAAAAAGTATGATTTTACGGCCATGCCTGTGGTGGACAATGAGAACAGGCTGGTGGGCATTATCACGGTGGACGATATCGTGGATATCCTGGAGGAGGAGACCACGGAGGATATGGAGAAGATGGCTGCCATAGTGCCCAGCGACAGACCCTATATGAGAACGTCTGTGTTTGAGACTTATCAAAAGCGGATTCCCTGGCTTTTGCTGCTGATGGTATCCGCCACGTTCACCGGGGCCATCATCGCTTCCTTTGAGGAGGCGCTGAGCGTGTACGCGGTTCTGGTAGCGTTCATACCCATGCTGATGGATACCGGGGGAAATGCGGGCGGCCAGGTCAGCGTCACCATAATCCGCGGGCTGTCTCTGGGGGAGATCGGCTACCGGGATGTGCCCAGAATAATGTGGAAGGAAATCCGGGTTGCCCTGCTGTGCGGGGGAACGCTGGCCGCGGCGAATTTCGTGAAGCTGATGCTGCTGGACAGGGTGGGAATACTGGTGGCTTTTACCGTATGCCTGACGTTGGTGGCGGCAGTTCTGATGGCCATGCTGGTAGGCTGCCTTCTGCCTATCGGGGCCAAGAAGGTGGGCTTTGATCCTGCCGTTATGGCCAGTCCTTTTATCACCACAATTGTAGATGCCCTGTCGTTGCTGGTGTATTTTAAGTTTGCGACAGTGCTTTTGGGGATTTAAGCAGGGGAAGTGCCTGTTCCCTGTCATTAAGGAGAATGGAGAGTGCGATGGAGATAAAACCGACTGCCGACATATCCGTGGATGAAATGGATCCCACCTTCCTGTTTATCTGGAAGGGAACCAGGCGCAGGGAGAAGTGGACGGCTGAATATCATAGCCACGACTTCCCGGAAATGGCCTATGTGCTCTCCGGAGAGGGGAAATACCGTATAGAGGACAGAATTTATACGATTCAGGAAGGCGATCTGCTGGTGATTAATCCGGGGGTCAGACATCAGGCTATCGGCTGCCCGGAGGCAGCCGTTCCGGCCACGGAGTTTTTCGTGGGGTTTTCCGATATCCGGATATCGGGCTATCCCGAGAATTTCCTGCCTCTTCCCAACGGAGAATGTGTCTACCATACTGCCGGAGAGCTGAGTCAGAGACTTTTCAAAATCTGTTCCTCCATGGAGGCGGAAAACGCAGTGTGCAGACAGGGGCGATATTTTATGCTGAAATCCTATCTGGTACAGATGCTGCTGCTGGTGATTCGGGAGCAGTGCGAGACCATGGAGAGGCCTGTGGGCAGACCTTTTGAATCCGCAGGTAAGAAATATGTGGTGGAGCAGATTATCAATTATGTGGAAGACCATTATAATGAGAAGATATCCCTGGATCAGATTGCGGAAAATATGTATCTCAGCCCCTTTTACGTGTCCAGAATCTTCAAGAGCGAGACAGGCAATACTCCTATCCGCCATCTGATCAATATACGTCTGGAGAAGGCCAAGGAGCTTCTGGAGGAGGGGTACAGGGGAAGCATTCAGGAGGTGGCGGCCATGGTGGGATATGACGACGCCTATCATTTCAGCAAGCTGTTCAAGAAGCGGTATGGGATTTCCCCTTCTCAGATCAGGAAAAAGGCGGATTAGAACCAGAATAAATATATTGGCAGAAACGATTTCGTTTCGGAAAGGATGGTGCGGATATGGAATATTCAGAGAGGAAAAGGTGGGTGTTTTTCGGGCTGCCCTTTACTTTTACAAAGTATATGGTAAAGGAAGACATGATTACCGTTTCGGAGGGACTGCTCAAGACTGTGGAAAATGACTGCTATATGTATAAGGTGCAGGATGTGACTCACAGCGCCAGCCTGGCGGAGAAGCTGTTTGGGCTGGGAACCGTGACCTGCTATACCGGGGATACCACGCATCCTCAGCTGGTATTGGCGCATATCAGAAATTCCAGACAGGTGAAAGACTTTATTCTGAGGGAATCCGAGGAGGCGAGGCTTAAGCGCCGCACGGTGAATATGCTGGATATCGGTTCAGACGATATGGAGGAGTAAGCCCGCCGCGCCTGGGTTTTGGTCATTTTGTTTCGGGGGGAAGAAGGAGGCGCTCAAACGCAAGTCCGGCAAGAAACCAGCAGGGGGCGAAATCCAGACGGATGATGCGGCTGATGTTCCAGCGGCTGCGGTTATAGTCCCAGGGACAGAGATTTCGCCTGGACAGCAGGTATCCGGAGAGATATTCCAGGGAGAAGAACAGTCCCATGTAAGACAAGCCCCTTGCCCACACAGGTTTGCTGCGCAGGAGACGGCCTATGGGAGCCAGAAAGGCTGCGCTGCCGTAGATGGGAAACATCCACAGAGAAGTATTTCCCTTTAAGGTCATGTCTCGGCGGCGCAGGGAATCCATGGAGGTAAAGAGGATTTCCATAGACCAGCCGGCCAGGCCGCATTTGATGAAATTGGAAGAAAGCGTGTGTAAGCGATGTTTCATGGAATAGAACTCCTTTCGATATATAATCATTCCTGAACCGTTGTCAATATTGTTCCACGGGTTTGGGGAAATTATGAGGGAATCTGGGTTTTCTTTTATACGCAGGCCCGCGTAGTGAAATATTGCCGCCAAAGCGGCGCACGGGCGCGCGG
This sequence comes from uncultured Acetatifactor sp., assembly GCA_910586515.1. Lineage (GTDB taxonomy): Bacteria > Bacillota > Clostridia > Lachnospirales > Lachnospiraceae > Acetatifactor. The sequence continues at coordinate 26,783 of CAJUGL010000035.1, read as the reverse complement.
CGAGTAGGGATAAAATCTGCCCTGCTCGATTAATATACTTTCTTCCGGGACAGAAAGTCAGACTGAATATGCGCGCTCCGGGCAGAGGGAGAAGAGCCTGCCCGGAGGTGAGGGGCGCTGGGAAAGGAATCGTACAGGATGAATTACAGAGAAGCAAGGGAATATGTGGAGCAGGCGGGACGATGGGGGATTTCGCCCGGTCTGGACAACATTCGCGAGCTGTGCAGACGAGTGGGGAATCCGCAGGAAGAGCTTAAGTTCGTCCATGTGGCGGGAACCAACGGGAAAGGCTCGGTATCCGCTTTTACGGAAGCCGTGCTGCTGCGCGGCGGGTATCGTGTTGGGCGGTATTTTTCTCCCGCGGTATTTGACCCCAGGGAAACCATTCGGGCAGACGGAAAAAGTATTTCGAAGAAGGCCTACTGCGGATATGTGGAGCGTCTGAAGGAGGTATGCGGCGGGATGGCGGAAGAGGGACTGCACCATCCCACTGTTTTCGAGATAGAGACGGTTATGGCTTTTCTGTATTTTCGGGATAAAAAATGTGATCTGGTGGTATTGGAAACGGGTATGGGAGGAGCGTTAGACGCTACTAATATCGTTTGCAATACTCTTGCTGCGGTGATTACTTCCGTCAGCATGGATCATATGCAGTTTCTGGGCCATACATTGGAAGAAATTGCGTCTCAGAAGGCGGGAATCATCAAGGCGGGCTGCCATGTGGTGGCGCTGAAGCAGAAGGCGGAGGTCATGGAGGTAATCAGGCAGAAGGCCCGGGGACTTGGCTGCGGGCTGACGGCTGCGGACCCGGGGGCAGCGGCCAATATACGATACGGGCTGGAGAGGCAGAGGTTTGATTACGGAGGATTTCGGAAGCTGGAGATTACTTTGGCCGGTCAGTGGCAGATCGACAATGCCGTTCTGGCTGCGGAGACGCTGAAGGTGTTGGGGGAACTGGGATTTCCGGTAAAGGAGGAGGCGCTGCGGGCGGGGCTGGCGGAGGCCCGGTGGCCGGGCAGATTCACTGTTGCAGGCAGGAAGCCTTACTTTATTCTGGACGGGGCCCACAACGAGGACGCCGCTGTAAGGCTGGCCCAGTCCGCAGCCTGCTATTTTCCGGGCAGGAGAATTATCTATATTATGGGAATGTTGAAAGACAAGGAATTTGCGAAGGTGATTTCCGCCACATATTCTCTGGCAGACCAGATCATTACCGTCGGTATGTCGGACAACCCTAGGGCTCTGTCCGCATATGAGCTGGCCGCTGAGGCGGCAAAGGTGCATGGAGCGGTGACTGCCGCGGACAGTCTGGAGGAGGCGGTGGAGATGGCGTATCTGCTGGCGGGCAGGGAGGACGTAATTCTGGCTTTCGGTTCCCTGGCTTTTCTGGGACGGCTGATGGAGATGGCCGACAGAGGGACGGGAAGAATCGGCGCAGGGAAGGGAAAGGAGACCGGCTGAACATGGTGGATCAGGAGAAAATCAGGAAGGCGGTGAATTTGCTTCTTGAGGGGATCGGAGAGGATCCCGGGAGAGAGGGACTTGCCGACACCCCGGACAGGGTGGCCAGAATGTATGCGGAGATTTTCGCGGGAATGGACGGGGATGCGGGAGAACCGCTGTCCAGGGTATTTTCCGCGGACAACAGTGAAATGGTTCTGGAAAAGGATATTGTCTTTTACTCTATGTGCGAGCATCATATGATGCCCTTTTACGGAAAAGTGCATATCGCCTATATTCCGGACGGCAGGGTGGTAGGGCTGAGCAAGCTGGCCAGAACCGTTGAGATCTATGCCGGAAGGCTGCAGCTGCAGGAGAGAATGACGGGGCAGATTGCGGACGCGGTCATGGAATATCTGGTTCCCCGGGGGGTGATGGTAGCCGTGGAGGCAGAGCACATGTGCATGACCATGAGGGGGGTGAAAAAGCCGGGGAGCAGGACAGTCAGCATTGCCGCCAGAGGCTGCTTCGAGAATAATCCCGGACAGCAGGACAGGTTTTTCAGAATGCTGCGGATGTAGAGAATGACAGGCAAAGGTTCGGAAGGAGGCAGCAATGATAATCGGAAATAAGGAGTTTTTGACGGAAGGGCATACATATGTCTGCGGCATTTTGAATGCAACGCCGGATTCTTTCTCTGACGGAGGGAAATGGAACGACAGGGAGAGAGCGCTGAATAGGGTGGAAGAGATGGTGGCGGAGGGAGCGGATCTCATTGACATCGGAGGAGAATCCACCAGGCCGGGCTATACGCCTCTGTCGGAGGAAGAGGAGATGGCCAGGGTGCTGCCTGTGATAGAGGCAGTGAAGGCCTCTTTTGACGTGCCTTTGTCGCTGGACACCTGTAAACCGAAAGTCGCGGAGGCGGGGATTCGGGCAGGAGCGGATATGATCAATGATATATGGGGACTCAGATATCATGAACAAATGGCCAAAATCATTGCGGCCAGCGGTCTGCCCTGCTGCCTGATGCACAACAGGAAGCAGGCGGATTATCGGGACCTGCTGCCGGAGGTGGCCGGCGATCTGCAGGAATCCGTTCGCCTGGCGGAGGCGGCCGGGATTGCCAGGGAGAAGATTATCCTGGATCCGGGTGTGGGATTCGGCAAAAGCTATGAGCATAATCTGGAGGTGATCTGCAGGCTGGAGGAACTGCGGGACCTGGGTTTTCCCCTGCTGTTGGGTTGCAGCAGGAAATCCGTAATCGGTCTTACGCTGGATCTGCCTGCGGATCAGCGGATTGAGGGCACGCTGGTGACCACCGTTATGGGGGTGATAAAGGGATGCATGTTTGTGCGTGTCCATGATATCAAGGAGAATGTCAGGGCAGTGAAAATGGCCCGGGCAATTTTAAATTCTGACAGCCGGAGGAACTGAAATATGTATTGTGAATGGTCTGCGGACGAGATTCATATCGATAAACTGGAAATTTTTGCGCATCACGGAGTATATCCGGAGGAGAGACGGGAAGGCCAGACATTCTACGTCAATGCGGTGCTGTACCTGGACATAGGCGAGGCGGGGCGCAGCGACGATCTGGAACAGACGGTGGACTATGGGGCGGTATGTCACTTTGTCACGGACTGGATGGGGAACAATACCTGCAGTTTACTGGAGGCGGTTGCCTGCAGACTGGCCGAGGCCATACTGCTGAAATATAAGATGCTCTCGGGGATTGATTTGGAGATCGTGAAACCGTATGCTCCGGTCAGACTGCCGTTCAGGGGGCTGTCGGTACGGGTGCGCAGAAGCTGGCACAGGGCATATGTGGGGGTGGGGTCTAATGTGGGGGACAGACATGCCCATATAAAGGCTGCGGTGGAGGCTTTGAGGGCAAATCCTCTGGTGGAGCTGAGACAGATTTCCGACATGATTGTCACAAAACCTTACGGAGGGGTTCAGCAGGAGGATTTTGTCAACGGCGTGCTGGAACTGGATACCTTGCTGGAGCCCAGGCAGCTGCTGCGGCTTCTGCAGGAGATCGAAAAAGAGGAGGGACGGACGAGGACGATTCACTGGGGGCCCAGGACTCTTGACCTGGATATTCTGTTCTTCGACAGATTGGTGACAGCGGACAGGGATCTGACAATTCCGCATCCGGATATGGAGAATCGCAGATTTGTTCTGGAACCTCTGTGCAATTTGGCTCCCTATCTGCGGCATCCTGCCACGGGAAAGACCGTTTCCGCGCTTTTGCGGGAGCTGGAGCCTGGAGAAAGCCGTTAAAGCTTAGTCTGCCGTCAGTTTTCCGGAAAACGGGGAAAGAGGCGCGAGAGATGCCTGTCCAGGAATTCCGCGCAGAATCCGGTAAATAGGCCGGCGAGAACGCCGCTTAAGGTCAGAAAGGGCAGATAGGCGAAGACGCCGGGGGTGGCCGTGAGGGCATATGCGGTCAGCAGCTGGGCCATATTGTGCGTTAATCCGCCCATTGCGCCGGTGAGGCAGGAAAACTTTCCGGACAGCAGTTTCCTGCAAAGCGCCATCACAAGAAGGCTTGTCAGACCTCCGGCAATGCTGTACAGCAGGGACATGGCCTGACCGAAGAGAAAAACGGACAGGAAGATTCTGGCGCACAGCACAGTAAGGGCGTCCTTCGGCGCGGAATGTCCCAGCAGGATTAAGGTGACTATATTTGCCAGCCCCATCTTGATGCCCGGGATGGGCGCCAGGGGCGGAAGGGCGCTTTCCACTGCGAAGACGGCCAGTGATACAGTGGTGAAAAACGCCAGAAAAGTTAATTTTTTTACAGACATAAAATCTTCCCTTATCAACAGTTGGTCTGGTTTCAGTAGGTAAGCGTGTCGGCAGAGGAGTCATCGTCCGCGGGACGGAGCTGGATGACCAGCCGGTTCGGCAGGCAGGTGACCGGCAGCCGGGAATCGCTGATAAAGCCCTGGCGGACGCAGATTTTGTCCGGGCAGTCGGCGGAGATGACGCCTATACTGCCGGGCCTTATTTCAATTTCGTTTTTCCCGCCGTTCCCGGCCCGGAGGAGCAGGGTCCGCGTTTCCGTTTCGTCTGCCAGAGAGATGCTCATGGTGAGATTCCCGTCCTGGTAGATGTCGGCGATGTATCCGTTCTTTGACTTCTCCGGCGCAGTCAGGCTGAGGAGGCTGACTGCGCATAATAGGAGGAGAAATGCTGCCATGAGGGCAGCGGCGCGTTTGTTTTTCATGGGATGACCTTTCCTGGGGGTGTGAAATATAGGCAACGGTTCAGCGCCTGTCTGAACTGTTGCAAATATAGGATTCAGTATAGCAGAAAGGACGGAAAAAATGAAGCGCTTTTTCAGAACTGTCGTTTTTTTGGCATCGGTGGTCTGCTGCTGCGGCTGCGGCAGGAAGGGAGAATTTGACGGGACGGGTTCCCGGCAGTATGCAGACATTGCCATGGGGACGGTGATTCGTCAAAGTATATACGCCCCGGAGAGAACAGCCGATACTTTTATCAAAACGGCTCAGGTATATCTGGAGCATTTGGAGCGGGATTTTCTGTCCTGGCGTCTGGATACTTCCGAGGTGTATCGAATCAATGCCTCCGCCGGCAGCGAGGAGGGCTGCGCGCTTTCGGAGGAGATGGCGGAACTTCTGTACAGCTGCATGAAATTGCACAGGGATTCCGCCGGAGCCTTTGACGTGACGCTGGGGGCCGCCGTGCGTCTGTGGGATATTGACGGATGGGCGGCGGGCAGAGAGGGGGAGGTATTTTCGCCTCCTTCGGACGGCGCGGTGGAGGAGGCGCTGACTTTTTGCGGTGGAGAGCAGATCAACCTTGTCCGGGGGGCGGAGAGCCGCCTCTTTATGCCGGAGGGAATGCGTCTGGACCTGGGGGCTGTGGGAAAGGGCTTTGCCCTGGCCGGTATCGGAGAGCTGCTGAAGGAACAGGAAGAAATCGGGGGAGCGGTGATTTCTCTTGGGGGCAGCATTCTGACCTATGGGCAGAAACCGGACGGAAGCCCCTGGAGGGTCAGTATCGTGGACCCTTTTGATACGGCGGACTCGGTGGGGATTCTGACTTTGAGGGGACAGTGGTGCATCTCCACTTCCGGAGATTACGAGCGCTACGCGGAGGCCGGAGGGGTGCGTTATCATCATATTCTGGATCCGGCTACCGGCTATCCGGCGGATTCCGGCGTCCGGGGTGTGACCGTGCTGTCAGGGGACGGGCTGGTCAGCGACGCGCTCTCTACCGCCTGCTTTATTCTCGGACCGGAGCAGGGGCTCGCCCTGGCTGCGGAATACGGCGCGGAGGTTCTGTTCGTCATGGCGGACGGGGAAATTGTCATGTCCCAGGGGATGGAGTCGTACATTGAAGTTGGGAGGTAGTTGGTTACTGTTCACAGGTGCATCAGTTACTGTGAACGGAGTGAACAGTAACGGTACTTGCTGAACTTTCAAAAAAATGTGATAAAAGTGTTGACATTTCCTTAATCTGGGACTATACTAGACAATAGATACAGTGATTTTATGGTGAGAGTGGCTTGCGGGCCACTCTTACTTGCATGTTGGAAGCATATTCAGGAAATTTTTTGAGACATATGGAGGCCGGAATGTCCCGCAGAGAAGAGTATGAAGAGAGAACCGAAAGTTTATTGAAACCAATCGCCCAGGCAGAGGGCGTGACGATCTATGACGTGGAATATGTGAAGGAGGACGGAGACTTTTATCTTCGGGCCTATATTGATAAGCCGGAGGGCGTGAACATACAGGACTGTGAGAATGTGAGCCGCCGTCTGTCCGATGAACTGGACAGAGAAGATTTTATTCCTGACGCCTATATTCTGGAAGTCAGCAGTCCCGGGCTGGGACGTGTGCTGAAAAAGGATCGTCATCTGCAGGCAAGTCTTGGTCTGGAGGTGGATGTCAGGCTCTTCAAGCCTGTGGACGGATGCCGGGAATATTCGGGAGTATTGGAGAGTTTCGACAGGGACAGCATAACCGTACTGGTGGAGGATAATGCCAGGACATTCAAACGCGGGGATGTGGCAGTGATTCGTTTGACAATTGACTTTTAACGCAATTTCGCAAAGTGGCGAAGATTATTTTGGGGTGAGGACCTGGCAACGAAGGGTTGGCAAAGAGCCGGAATGGAGGAAATGATGAATAAGGAGTTAATGGAGGCGCTTGACATTTTAGAGAGGGAAAAGGAAATCAGCAAGGAGACTCTGTTTGAGGCGATTGAGAATTCACTGCTGACTGCCTGCAAGAATCATTTTGGCAAGGCGGACAATGTGCGTGTGGAGATCGACAGGGAGACATGCGATTTTCTGGTGTATGCGGAAAAGGAAGTCGTACCCGCAGCAGAGGATGTGGAGGATAATTGTCTGCAGATTTCCCTGGATGATGCAAGAGTGCTTTCCGCCAGGGCAAAGGTGGGCGACATGCTCCATGTGGAAATCAAGTCCAAGGAGTTCGGCCGCATCGCAACCCAGAATGCCAAAAATGTCATCCTTCAGAAAATTCGCGAGGAAGAGAGAAGCGTTATCTATAATCAGTACTTTGAGAAGGAAAGAGACGTTGTAACCGGTGTAGTACAGCGTTATATGGGTAAAAATATAAGCATAAATCTCGGCAAGGCGGATGCCATGCTGAATGAGGGAGAGCAGGTCAAGGGAGAAGTTTTCCGGCCTACGGAGCGCATCAAGGTGTATATTCTGGAAGTGAAGAATACGCCGAAGGGCCCCAGGATAAATGTGAGCCGTACTCATCCGGAACTGGTAAAGCGGCTGTTTGAATCGGAAGTGACGGAGATCAAGGACGGTACGGTGGAGATAAAGAGTATTGCCCGGGAGGCCGGCAGCCGTACCAAGATCGCAGTGTGGAGCTACAATCCGAATGTGGATGCTGTGGGCGCCTGTGTGGGAATGAACGGCGCCAGGGTCAACGCCATTGTGGACGAACTGCGGGGGGAGAAGATAGACATTGTAAATTGGGACGAGAATCCGGGTAATCTGATTCAGAACGCGCTGTCTCCGGCTAAAATCGTGGCCGTGTTTGCGGACCCTGAGGAGAAGACGGCGAAGGTAGTGGTTCCTGATTACCAGCTGTCCCTTGCTATCGGCAAGGAGGGGCAGAATGCCAGGCTGGCCGCCAGACTGACTGGCTATAAGATTGATATCAAATCAGAGACCCAGGCAAAGGATGCGCCGGGCTTCCGCTATGAGGACTACATAGAGGAGGATTACGGTGAGTACGGGGAGTTTGAAAGCGATAAGGGGGAGGAATATGAGGAGGAAGAGAGAACGGAAGAGCTGACGGAGACGGAAGGCGGGGATGAGGAATACCTGACAGAGGGAGAATACGAAGAATACCCGGCCGAGGCGGAAGCAGGAGAAGATGGAGTATATTCGGCTGAGGCGGAACCGGACGAATACGGGGAATATCCGGCTGAGGCGGAAACTCAGGAATATCCGGAACCTGAAGAACCGGCGGAATCGGAGGAACGGGATGAGGAGTAAAGGATTTTATGGCGAAAAAGATTCCTTTGAGGCAGTGTGTGGGCTGTGGAGAAATGAAGGGAAAGCGGGATATGATAAGAGTCCTGAAAACAGCCGAAAATGATATATGCCTGGATATAACAGGCAAGAAGAACGGAAGAGGCGCATATGTTTGTAAGAGCAGGGAATGTCTGCTCAAAGCCAGGAAGAACAGGGGGCTGGAGCGTTCTTTCAAAATGAGTATTCCAAGTGAAGTATACGATACTTTGGAGGGAGAGTTTGAGAAACTTGAAGCAGAGTAAGGTTTTGTCGCTTTTGGGAATTGCTGCGAGAGGACGCAATCTGGTCAGTGGTGAATTTCAGACCTTGGAGGCAATCAGGAAAGGCTCCGCCATGCTGGTAATCATTGCGGAGGATGCGTCGGATAATACCAAAAAGTTATTTTCCGATAAATGCGCTTACTACCGGGTACCTCTTGAAATCTGTGAGACGAGAGAGAGGCTGGGAGCGGCGATCGGGAAGGACTTGCGGTCATCATTGGGCGTATGTGAAGCGGGATTAGCGGATGCGATCATCAAACAACTGAAAGAGAAACAAAGCGCCGTTTAAGGCAGAAATGGAGGAAGGCATGGCGAAAGTAAAGGTACATGAACTCGCTAAGGAATTAGAGGTGCAAAGTAAAGATATATTGGGCTTTTTGCAGGAGAAGGGCATAGAGGCGAAGGCCGCGCAGAGCTCCATTGACGAAGACGCCTCACAGCTGGTGCGAAGGGCTTTCGGCAAGAGCGGGAAGGGAACGCCCGAGAAGGCCGAGACGCCTGCAAAAAAGGATGCGGCAAAGGACGGAGCGTCCAGAGGGCCGGCAAAGGAGGGCGCAAAGCCTGCCAAAACAGGAGAAAATCAGTCGGCGGATACCCCTAAAAAGAAGAAGACGATTATTTTTGTGAGTAATCCTCAGAATTCAAAGATGCAGCGTACTCAGCAGGGGGGAAATAACAACAGACGTCAGGGCGGAGGCGGCAATAAGCCTCAGGGCGGGCGCAATGACCGCAGGCAGCAGGTACAGGCGCCTGTGCGCATCAAGCCGCTGACGCCTCCTTCGCCGACTCCCGCGGTACAGATGGTGCCGGCCAAGCCGCAGCAGAAGGCAAGACCGGAGCAGACGGAAAACCGCAGACCTTTGACTGAGGAACAGAAGAACCAGACAACGCCCGTCCATAACGAAAAGCTTCAGCCGGAAAAAATCCAGAATGAGGTTCTCGGGACGGAGAAAGTTCAGGCAGAAAAAGTTCAGACAGAGAAAGGTCAGATAGAGAAAGTTCAGCCGGAGAAGGTTCAGACAGAGAAGAACCAGAGCGGGAAAACGCAGACTGACAGACCGCTGAACGAGAGACATCAGTCGGATAAACCTCAGGCTGACAGAAGCCAAAACGACAGGCCGAGGCGCGATAGAAATCAAAACGACAGAAACCAGAATGACAGAGGTCAGGGCGGAAGAACCCAGAGCGCGGGAAACAGTCAGGACCGTACGGCCAGAACCGGACGATTCCAGGGAAACCGCAGTCAGGAGGGATATGGTCAGGACAACCGCAACCGCGACAACAGGGGATATGCCGGCCAGGGCAGCGGCCAGGGGAATCGGCAGGAACGGGGACAGTTCCAGTCAAGAGGAGGCAGCGGTCAAAATGGAAGGCCGGACAGACAGAGCGGATTTCAGAGAGGCGGCAGACCTGGTTCTGCGGGCGGTCAGGGCGATCGCCGTGGTCCGGGCGCTGCTGCGGGCGGCGGACGTAATTTTAACGGCAGCCCGCGTGACGGCAGAGGCAGCGGCGGACAGGGAGCCGGATTCAGAGATAATAAGCCGGGTAAGAGCTTCGGTGCGGAGGCTCCGTCCAAAGATCTGGAGAAGAAGCGCGAGGAAGAAAAGAGGCGCGCAAACAGCCAGGAGAAGGGCAAGCGCTCCAGGAAGGATCATATCTACGAAGAAGACGAAGCGCTGAAGAACAAGCCCGGCAGGTTCATCAGACCTGAGAAGAAGAAAGAAGAGGTGGCAGAGGAGGTTATCAAGGTAGTTATTCTGCCCGATGCCATCACCATAAAGGACTTTGCAGACAAGATAAAGGTTCAGCCTTCCGCTATTGTGAAGAAACTGTTCCTGGAGGGCAAGATTGTCACCGTGAATCAGGAGATTTCCTATGAAGAGGCGGAGAATATTGCCATGGAATACGATATTCTCTGCGAGAGGGAAGTAAAGGTTGACGTGATCGAGGAACTGCTGAAAGAGGATGCGGAAGACGAGGCAGCCATGCAGGAGAGACCTCCGGTTATCTGTGTTATGGGCCATGTGGACCACGGCAAGACCTCTTTGCTTGACACGATTCGGAAGACTCATGTGACGGACAGAGAGGCAGGCGGCATAACCCAGCATATCGGTGCCTATACAGTGACGATAAACGGAAGAAAGATCACTTTCCTGGATACGCCCGGGCACGAGGCATTTACAGCCATGCGTATGCGGGGGGCCAATTCCACGGATATCGCGATTCTGGTGGTGGCTGCGGACGACGGTGTAATGCCCCAGACCATAGAGGCCATCAGCCATGCGAAAGCCGCAGGCATTGAGATCGTGGTGGCGGTAAACAAGATTGATAAGCCCTCTGCCAATATCGAGAGGGTAAAGCAGGAACTGACGGAATATGAGCTGATCGCCACCGACTGGGGCGGCAATACGGAGTTCGTTCCCGTCTCTGCAAAGTCAGGGGAGGGAATTGACAACCTGCTGGAGACTATCCTGCTGACGGCCGATATTATGGAATTGAAGGCCAATCCGGACAGAAGAGCCAGAGGTCTGGTCATTGAGGCAGAGCTGGATAAGGGCAGAGGCCCTGTGGCAACAGTTCTGGTACAAAAGGGCACATTACATGTGGGCGACTGCATTTCCGCAGGCGCTTGCCACGGAAAAGTCAGAGCGATGATAGACGACAAGGGCAGAAGGGTAAAAGAGGCCACACCTTCCACACCCGTGGAGATTTTGGGATTGTCCGATGTTCCCAGCGCAGGCGAAGTGTTCCTGGCCCATGAGAATGACAAGACAGCCAAGTCCTATGCGGAAACTTATCTTGCCCAGAACAAGGAGAAGATGCTGGAGGAGACAAAGAGCAAGATGTCTCTGGATGATCTGTTCTCCCAGATTAAGGAAGGCAATCTGAAGGAGCTGAACCTGATTGTAAAAGCGGATGTGCAGGGCAGTGTGGAAGCTGTCAAGCAGTCGCTGGTCAAACTCTCCAACGAGGAGGTTGTGGTGAAGTGCATTCACGGAGGAGTAGGCGCTATCAACGAATCCGACGTGACATTGGCCAGCGCTTCGAACGCAATCATTATCGGCTTTAACGTAAGGCCCGATACCATGGCCAAGGCCACCGCAGAGAGAGAGGGCGTGGACGTAAGACTGTACAAGGTTATCTATCAGGCCATCGAGGATGTGGAAGCGGCCATGAAGGGAATGCTGGATCCTGTATTTGAGGAGAAGATTATCGGCCACGCGGAAATCAGGCAGATCTTCAAGGCATCCCAGATCGGTAATATCGCCGGATCCTATGTGACAGACGGTGTGTTCCAGAGAGGCTGCAAGATCAGAATTACCCGTGAGGGAGAGCAGATTTACGAGGGTGCTCTGGCTTCGCTCAAGAGATTTAAGGATGACGTGAAGGAAGTAAAGGAAGGCTTTGAGTGCGGTCTCGTATTTGACGGATTTGACAAGATACAGGAATTTGACATGGTTGAGGCCTATGTCATGATTGAGGTTCCCAGATAAGGAAACTGCAAAACAGCATATGTGCGCGAGCCCCCCGGAAGGATTACGCGAACGAACTTTGAGAGCGGAAATCCTTCCAGGAAAAAGGGGGGCGAGCCCATATGCGGAACTCAAAACAGCATATGTGCGCGAGCCCCCCGGAAGGATTACGCGAACGAACTTTGAG
>CAJUGL010000035.1:0-14767 GCA_910586515.1 uncultured Acetatifactor sp. | reverse complement strand
AGCGGAAATCCTTCCAGGAAAAAGGGTGGCGAGCCCATATGCGGAACTCAAATCAGGAAGGTATATGAGAAAAAACAGTGTAAAAAATACCCGTATCAACGGGGAGGTGCAACGAGTTCTGGCTGAAATAATCCGCGGGGAGATCAAGGATCCGCGGATCAGCCCCTGGACAAGCGTGGTGGCTGTGGAAGTGGCCCCGGATTTAAAGAGCTGCAAGGCGTGGATCAGCGTTTTGGGAGATGAAGAGGTCAGAAAATCCACCCTGGAGGGGCTTAAGAGCGCAGAGGGGTTTATTCGAAATAAGCTGGCAAAGATCGTCAATCTGCGCAACACGCCGGAGATCAGTTTTGTGATGGACCAGTCTATCGAATATGGAGTCAATATGTCCAGAAAAATAGATGAGGTCATTGCCGGCGACAGTGCGGAAAGAGAAGACAGGGCAGACCGGGAAACTGATCTGTCTGCGGAGGAACCTTCGGAAGAGAACGTTTAGAAGGGAGGGGAATATATGACTTTTGATCTGTTAAAGGAATGCGGCAATGCTCGGAGAATCGGCATCAGCGGCCATGTCCGGCCGGACGGCGACTGTGTGGGCGCCTGCCTGGGGCTGTGGCAGTATCTAACCAAATGCCTTCCTGAGGCAGGCGTACAGGTTTTTCTGGAAAAACCCGCTGATATTTACAGGGAGATTAAGGGCTTCGGGGAGATCGTTACGGACTTCCCGGAGGAAGAGCCTTTTGACGTGTTTTTTCTGCTGGACAGTGTGCCGGACAGGATGGGAGAAGCTCTGTCCTACTATAGAGCGGCCGGGAAGAAGATCAATATCGATCACCATGTCAGCAATAAGGGCTGCGGCGACGTGAATTATATCAGGCCGGAGATTGGGTCTACCAGCGAGCTGATCTATGATATGATCGCTCCGGATATGTTGGACCAGGATATGGCTAAGGCCATCTATACGGGCATTATCCATGATACAGGCGTATTTCAGTATGAGAATACCACGCCGGCCACGATGGAGAAGGGCGCAAGACTTATCGGCAGCGGCTTTGATTTTTCCAGGCTGATCAGGGAGACCTTTTACCAGAAGACTTATGTTCAGGCACAGATTATGGGAAGGACGCTTATGGAGAGCATACGCTTTCTGGACGGCGCGTGCATAGTCAGCGCCATTGACCGGAAGACCATGGAATTTTACCATGCGGAACCCAAAGACCTGGATGGTATTGTAAATCAGCTGCGCAACATTGAGGGTGTGGAGTGCGCCATTTTCATGTATCAGACAAATCTGCTGGAATATAAAGTGAGTCTGCGTTCCGGAGATAAAGTGAATGTGGCGGAGGTGGCGTCCTATTTTGGCGGAGGCGGCCATGTGCGGGCGGCGGGATGTACCATGTCGGGGACCTTCCACGACTGCGTGAACAACATTTCCCTACATATCGAAAAGCAACTTAAAAGATGGGAAGCGGAACATGATAAACGGGATGATAGTGATTTTTAAGGAGGCTGGTTTCACATCCCATGACGTTGTCGCCAAGATGAGAGGTATCTGCGGTCAAAAGAAAATCGGCCATACGGGAACACTCGATCCGATGGCAACGGGGGTGCTGCCCGTATGTCTGGGAAGCGCCACAAAGCTATGCGATATGCTTGCGGACAGGGACAAGGAGTATGAAGCCGTACTTCGTCTGGGTGTGGAGACAGATACTCAGGATATTACCGGACAGGTGCTTGCGCAGCGGCCGGTGAAGATCACGGAGGAGGAAGCGCGGAATGCGGCGCTTTCCTTTGTGGGGGAATATTGGCAGACTCCGCCCATGTACTCGGCCCTGAAAGTGAACGGCAGGAAGCTGTATGAGCTGGCCAGGGCAGGAAAAGAGGTAGAACGTTCGGCTCGCCGGGTAATGATCTATGGGCTGGAGATACTTGAATGCAGACTGCCGGAAGTGCGTTTTCGGGTTGCTTGTTCCAAGGGGACTTACATCAGGACGCTCTGCGCTGATATCGGAGAGAAGCTGGGGTGCGGGGGAACCATGGAGAGTCTGGAGAGAATTCGGGCAGGCGGTTTTTCCCGTGAGGATGCATGGACGCTGGGAGAGATTCAGCGCAGGAAGGACGAGGGCAGTCTGGGAGAGACTGTGCTGCCGGTGGACAGCGTGTTCACGGATTGTCCTGTGCTGCATGTGGGCGGAGAGTTCTGCCGGCTGCTGGAAAACGGGAATGTACTTCTGCCGGAACAGACTGCAGAGAGAGAGCTGTACGCGCCGGGAAGATGGGTGCGGGTATACAGACCGGACGAAAGCTTTGCCGGGATTTATGCCTGGGAAGAACGGCGGAAATGCTACAGGCCCGTAAAAATGTTTTTAGAGAAAGAGTGATTTTATTTGGAAATCATCGCAAATACAAACAATTTTATACTGGAAAAAGAAACGGCAGCCGCCATCGGTAAATTTGACGGAATACACATCGGCCACAGAAGGCTTCTGGAGGAGATTTTATCCCGCAAAAAAGAAGGTCTGGCTGCCTGTGTTTTTACCTTTGATCCTCCGCCTTCCGCTCTCTTTGGGGGGACTGACGAAAAGTGTCTGACTACCCGGGAAGAGAAGCGGATTGTATTCGGGCGGATGGGGGTGGATATTCTGATTGAGTTCCCGTTGACAAAAGAGAGCGCGGCCATGCCTCCGGAAATCTTTGCCGCAGAGGTGTTGGCAGAGCGGATGAAGGCCAGATTCGTGGCTGCGGGGACGGATCTGTCTTTTGGGGCAAAGGGGGCGGGAGACGCGGATTTGCTGCAGCGTCTGGCGCCTGAGCTGGGTTTTGGAGTCAGGACGATCCGCAAGGTATGTCTTGGCGGAAGGGAAGTCAGCTCCACCTACGTGCGCGCCAGAGTGGAGGCTGGAGATATGGAGGAAGCGGCGGGACTTTTGGGGATTCCGTATATGATTGCCGGAAATGTGGTCAGCGGAAGACGCATCGGCCGCACGCTGGGCTTTCCCACAATCAATGTGCTTCCGCCGGAAAACAAGCTTCTCCCGCCAAACGGGGTCTATTATTCACGGGTATCTCTGGGGGAGAAAATGTACAGGGCCATCACCAATGTGGGCTGCAAGCCGACGGTGGAGAAACGTCAGGTGATGGGGGTTGAATCCTATCTATATGATTTTGCGGGGGATGCGTACGGACAGCCGGCGGAAGTCTATCTGGAGGCATTCCGCCGGCCGGAGAGAAGGTTCGGCTCTCTGGAGGAGCTGAGAAACCAGATCGCAGAGGATATTACTGCCGGAGAGATTTTCTGAGTTCCGGCTGAGCGGCGGGGAAACGCGGCTCAGGGTGTCAGGGAAGAAATTGCTTTTGGAAAAAACGTGACAATTCGAAACCAGTCGGGAGAGTAAACAAATGAACGCAAGTATTTTTTTGTCAATGGCAGGCGGCCTGGGCTTATTTCTGTTCGGCATGCGTGTGATGAGCGATTCCATTGAAAAGGTCGCCGGCGCCAAGCTGCGTCGAATTCTTGAGATTTTTACCACCAATCGCTTCACCGGCATGATAGTCGGCATCATTTTTACCGGCATCATCCAGTCTTCGTCGGCCTGTACCGCAATGGTCGTCAGTTTTGTCAATGCGGGACTGATGAATCTGTACCAGGCGGCAGGCGTTATCTTCGGCGCCAACATCGGTACCACCGTCACTTCACAGCTGGTCTCCTTCAACCTTTCGGCCTATGCGCCGGTGATTCTACTGGCGGGCGTTCTGACTGCCATGTTCTGTAAAAAGGAGAAAATCAGAAAATTTGCGGATATTATCATCGGCTTCGGCGTTTTGTTCCTGGGACTCAGCACCATGTCCGCCTCCATGGCGGGTATGCGGGATGTGCCGGAAATCGTGGAATTATTGGGTTCTCTGAAAACTCCCTTTGTGGCTACTTTGGTGGGTCTGCTGCTGACCACCATCATCCAGAGTTCTTCCGTGACGGTCAGCATTGTGCTGCTGCTGGCAAATCAGGACCTTCTGGCCCTGCGGATTGCGGTGTATATTATTCTGGGATGTAACATAGGCGCCTGTACTACTGCGCTTTTGGCTTCCATGGCCGGAAAAAAGGATGCAAAGCGCGCAGCCCTGATTCATTTTTGGTTTAACGTCATCGGCACGGCGCTTCTGTACATTATCCTCTTTGCAGCGGAAGAACCCGTGATGAAGATGGTGTGGACTTTATCCTCGGACAAGGGCCGCTTTGTGGCAAATGCCCATACCATCATCAAGATATTCCAGGTGATCGTTCTGTTCCCCTTTTCCAACGCAATTGTCAGGCTGTCCTGTCTGTGTGTTCCCGGCGAGGACAAGAAGGTGAACTACCGGGAGAGCTATCAGCTCAAATACATAGGGGACAAGGTAGTGTTCAACCCCGCCACCGCAGTGGTGGAGGTGGTCAAGGAGCTGGACCGTATGGCTTCCCTCGCCAGCGAGAATCTGACCAGGGCCATGAACGCCCTGATTACATTGGATGAAGAGGATATCGCGGAAGTCTATGAGGTAGAGAAAAATATCAACTTCCTGAACCATGCCATTACGGATTATCTGGTGAAGATTAACCAGACCACCCTGCCCATCGAGGATTTGAAGAGTCTGGG
Source organism: uncultured Acetatifactor sp. (assembly GCA_910586515.1). GTDB lineage: Bacteria > Bacillota > Clostridia > Lachnospirales > Lachnospiraceae > Acetatifactor. The sequence goes on along the minus strand of CAJUGL010000035.1, from coordinate 10,139 downwards.
CGCCCTCTTCCATGTGGCAAACGACATTGAGAGGATCGGCGATCACGCGGAGAACGTGGCGGATGCGGCCAGACAGCGCAGGGAGACAGGGATCGCCCTGAGCAAGGAGGCCCAGAGAGAGCTGGGAGAGCTTCTGGACATGGTTACCAGACTGATCAGTTATTCTGTGGATATGTTTGCCAGGAGTGACGAGAGTCATATGCAGGAGGTCATTGAGCTGGAAGACCGCGTGGATGCCAAGGAGAAAGAAATGCAGAGGGGACATGTGCAGAGGCTTACCAAAGGCGAGTGTTCGCCGGAGGCCGGCATGATCTTTTCGGATATTGCATCCGGCCTGGAGCGGGTGGCGGATCATGCCACGAATATAGCGTTTGCTGTCATCACGGCGGAGGAGGACTGAAAATCCGGAATCCTGGTTGAGATGGGTGACAGTTCAGTGGCCTGTCTGAACTGTCGCTGGAATGGCGGTTACTGTGAACGGAGTGAACAGTGACGGATGGAAAATAGTGGAGTGAAAAATAAGTAAAAAATGTTTTAAAGCGGTTGACAGAAGCCGGTCATAAATGTATAATCTTTAAGTGTGTAACAAATCTGTAATAATTCTGTTAGAAATTAACCGTAAATTAAGATTATGGGAGTGATAACATGAGATACTTAAGGAATAGGAAAATGGCAGCGGCTTCTGCAGGTCTTCTGCTTTGTATGGCTCTGAACCCCCTGCATGCTGTTGCGGAAGGGGATAACATATTGCAGCATGCCGGCGTTACATCTGTTTTAGAGACAAAACTGTCTACCGAAGAATATATCCAGCTCGGACAGCAGGCCCAGGGCGCGGCCTGGGGGTATACCAATATCGGCATTGCCAATGTGGAGAGCGGCAATCTCAATGTCAGGGAGACGCCTTCCACGGACGGGAAAATGGTGGGAAAGATGCCCAAGAACTCCGCCTGCGAGGTGCTGGAGAGCGCGGACGGCTGGGCATATATTAAATCCGGAGAAGTGGAAGGATATGTCAGCACGGATTATCTGCTGGTGGGACCGGACGCCGTGCTCAGGGCCAACGAGATCGTCCGCACTGTTGTTGTGGTGAACGGAGACGGTCTGAATGTGAGGGAACAGCCCGATACGGAGAGCGCAGTCCTGACACAGGTGCCCAAGGGCGAGGAGATGGACTACGTGGAGACGCTGGACGGGTGGATCAAGGTGGCGATTGACGCGGACGAAGCCTATGTGTCGGCGGACTATGTCACCGTGGTTGAGAGACTTGACACGGCGATCACCATGACGGAATTGCTGTATGGTCAGGGCGTATCCGATGTCCGGGTGGAGCTGGTGGAATATGCGAAGCAGTTTGTGGGCAACCGTTATGTATGGGGCGGTACCAGTCTGACAAAGGGCGCGGATTGTTCCGGCTTTGTGCTGAGCGTGTTCAAGAAGTTCGGCGTGTCCCTGCCGCACCATTCCGGTTCTCAGGCCAATTACGGCACAAAGATTTCGGCTGGAGAACTGCAGCCCGGAGATCTGATCTTTTATGGCAACAGCCGGGGCAGCATCAACCATGTGGCCATTTATATCGGCGGAGGTCAGGTGGTACATGCAAGCAATGAGCGGACGGGTATCAAGATCAGCAATTATAAATACCGCAGTCCCGTGAAATATGTCAGAATACTGCAGGATTAGGTAAAGTTTTTATTGCCGGAAATTCCAGAAATCGTAAAATTTAAGGTTTACAATTTACCGGGAATATGCTATGATAGCAAAGTATGAAAGACGGAAAACAGTCCGTCTCAGCCGATGCTCAGACAAGGGATACTCCGACCCGGTCCTGGTATCAGGCGGATAATATTAAGGAGGAAGAGAAAGATGATTTCCAAGGAAAAAAAGACAGCAATTATGAATGAGTACGCCAGAACACCCGGCGATACCGGTTCGCCGGAAGTGCAGGTGGCTATTTTGACGGCAAGGATTCAGGAGCTCACGGAGCATTTGAAGGTGAATCCCAAAGATCATCATTCACGCCGCGGCATGCTGAAGATGGTAGGACAGAGACGTGGTTTTCTGGAGTATTTGAAGAAGAAGGATATCGAGAGATATCGCGCCCTGATCGAGAGGCTCGGTTTAAGAAAATAAGTCAGATAAAACGGAGGAAGGCCGAAGAAGTTTCGGCTCTCCGTTTTTTTGCGCGGAGAACGGTTCTGCTCCGGGATGGCAGGGCGGTTTTCCGGGACAGTTCAGCATAACCCCGGAACAGAAGAATGTTCCGAGACCGCTGAAAAGGGCATGGAGCCTCAGGCATGGTTGGACATGGATGATTTCCGTGCATACCTTTTTCAGTAGTTTCGGTATCTTCTGTTCCTGTACGGCAGGGAGAAATGCCAGCGCAGTTTTCCCGTATATAAAAGTTTACCGCAAGGAACGGTGGAATGGAGGAAATTTATGTATCAGACTTTTGAAATGGAATTGGCCGGACGCACGCTGAAGGTGGATATTAACCGCGTGGGCAAGCAGGCAAACGGATGTGCGTTTATGCATTACGGCGACACGGTGGTGCTGAGTACGGCTACCGCGTCGGACAAGCCCAGGGAGGGAATCGACTTCTTTCCCCTGAGTGTGGAATATGAAGAGAAGCTGTATGCCGTGGGCAAGATTCCCGGCGGCTTCAACAAGAGAGAGGGAAAGGCCAGTGAGAATGCCGTATTGACCAGCCGGGTCATCGACAGACCCATGCGTCCCCTGTTCCCTAAGGATTACCGCAATGATGTGACGCTGAACAATATGGTGATGAGCGTTGACCCTGCCTGCCGCCCGGAACTGGTGGCCATGCTGGGCGCAGCCATCGCAGCCAGCATTTCGGATATTCCTTTTGACGGACCCTGTGCAATGACTCAGGTGGGACTGGTCAACGGAATGTTTGTCATCAATCCTTCCCAGGAAGAGTGGAAGAACGGAGATCTGAACCTTACGGTGGCATCCACCAAAGAGAAGGTGATCATGATTGAGGCCGGGGCAAACGAAGTGCCCGAGGAGAAGATGATCGAGGCCATCTATAAGGCGCATGAGATCAATCAGACCATCATCGCTTTTATCAATAAAATCGTGGCGGAAGTGGGCAGGGAGAAGCACAGCTATACCAGCTGCGCCATTCCGGAGGAGATGTTTGAGGAGATCAGGCGTCTGGTTCCCCCTGAGGAGATGGAAGTGGCTGTGTTTACAGACGACAAGCAGACCAGGGAGGAGAATATCAGGAATATTACGGCAAAGCTGGAAGAGGCCTTTGCCGAAAAAGAGGACTGGCTGGCAATTCTGGGAGAGGCGGTTTACCAGTATGAGAAGAAGACCGTGCGCAAGATGATCCTCAAGGATCACAAGCGTCCGGACGGACGCGCCATCAACCAGATCCGCCCTCTGGCAGCTGAGATTGACCTTATTCCCAGAGTCCATGGTTCAGCCATGTTTACCCGGGGACAGACCCAGATCTGCAATGTGTGCACACTGGCGCCCCTGTCCGAGCAGCAGAGGATTGACGGACTTGACGAGAACGAAGTCAGCAAGCGGTATATGCATCATTATAATTTCCCTTCCTACTCCGTGGGCGAGACAAAGCCCTCCAGGGGACCCGGAAGGCGTGAGATCGGCCATGGGGCGCTGGCGGAGAGGGCGCTGATTCCCGTTCTGCCCAGCGAGGACGAATTCCCCTACGCCATCCGCAGCGTGTCCGAGACTTTCGAGTCAAACGGCTCCACATCCATGGCTTCCACCTGCGCATCCTGTATGTCCCTTATGGCGGCAGGCGTGCCTCTCAAAAAGATGGTGGCCGGTATTTCCTGCGGTCTGGTGACAGGAGATACGGACGATGATTATGTGCTGCTCACGGATATTCAGGGGCTGGAAGATTTCTTCGGTGACATGGATTTCAAGGTGACGGGCACTACGGAAGGCATCACAGCCATCCAGATGGATATCAAGATCCACGGACTGACCAGGCCCATCGTGGAGGGAGCTATCGCAAGATGCCGTGAGGCCAGACTCTTTATCATGGACAACTGCATGAAGCCTGCAATCTCTGCGCCCAGACCGGAAGTGGGTCCTTTTGCGCCCAAGATCATCTCCATTCAGATCGATCCGGAGCGAATCGGGGATGTGGTAGGACAGAGAGGTAAGACCATCAATGAGATTATTGCCCGCACGGGAGTGAAGATTGACATCACCGATGACGGCAATGTATCCGTATGCGGCACAGACAAGGAAAAGATGGACAAGGCAGTGGAGATGATCCAGATGATCGTCACCGATTTCGAGGAAGGCCAGATTTTCAAGGGAAAGGTGGTCAGCATCAAGGAATTCGGCGCTTTTATCGAATTCGCCCCCGGCAAGGAGGGCATGGTGCACATCTCCAAGATCGCCAGGGAGAGGATTAACCGGGTGGAGGATGTGCTGACTTTGGGCGACATTGTCACCGTTGTCTGCCTGGGCAAGGACAGAATGGGCAGAATCAGCTTCTCCATGAAGGATGTGGCTCAGGATTTGAAGAACAGATAATGCTGCTGTGAACGGAGTGAGCAGTAACCGGATAACGGGAAGCGTTTTCCATAACAGAATGGTGACGGTACTGTCTTAAAGATACGGGATACAGAGAGGGAGACCGCCGGGGCGGTCTCTCTGTGTATATACAGGTCCGTGAAGAGGAATACGCTGCGCGGGCCGGGCGGCGGAGAAGGAGGTTCTCCTGCTCGTTTATAACGGCATGCAGTGGGCGGGGACATTATGCGCCGGCTGTATGCGCAATAAGGAAGGAAATAAGGAGGTTATTTATGCTGTCAAGAGAACTGGTAAAAGAAGCCCTGAGACGTGCCCTTTCCACCGGCGCAGATTATGCGGAGGTATTTGCGGAGCACACCCTGAGCAAGAACATCAACATGATATCCGGCAAGACGGATAAGATTGCGGACGCGGTGATTTCCGGTGTGGGGATCCGCATTTTCCAGGGGACCAGATGTGTGTCCGGATCCGCATCTTCTCTGGATCCGGAGGCGGTATTGGGCTGTGCATCCAAAGTGGCGAACGCCCTTACCGGCACGGCTGTTGTGCAGGATATCCTGCTGAGAGAACGTCTGTTCGGCGATGTTCACCCGGTGAAAATCGTGCCCGGAAGCGTAGCCAACGCGGAAAAAATCGACTATGTGCGTGAGGCATGCCTGGCTGCAAAGGACTATAGTGAGGAGATCAGCCAGGTGAGCGGAAGCTTTCTGGAAGTGGATCATCAGATCTTTATTGCCAACAGCGAGGGCTTGTTTGCCCGGGACAGACAGATCCGCAGCAGAATTCTGGTTCATTCTATCGCAAGCAGGGACGGGGAGAACCAGAACGGCGCCGTAAACCACGGGGCGAGGAAGGGCCTGGAGCTTCTGGGAGAATATGATCCCAGAGAGCTTGGAAAAGAGGCTTCCAGACAGGCGGTGACCATGCTTCACGCGGGCTATATCAAAGCGGGAACCATGCCCGTGGCCATTGAGAACGGATTCGGAGGCGTGATTTTCCATGAAGCCTGCGGACATTCCCTGGAGGCGTCTTCCGTAGCCCTGGGCCAGTCCCAGTTTGCGGGAAAACTGGGAACGCAGATCGCAAACGAAAAGGTGACTGCCATTGACGACGGCACCATTCCCAATTCCTGGGGTTCCATGAATATCGATGACGAAGGCACGCCGGCACAGCGGAATGTGCTCATTGAAAACGGTATCCTGAAGAGTTACATGATCGACAAACTGAACGGCCGCAGAATGGGCATGGCATCCACGGGCAGTTCCAGACGTCAGAGCTATCAGTATGAGCCTACTTCCCGCATGACCAACACCTACATAGCGGCAGGAGAGGATGAGGACAGCGATATCATTTCTTCTATAGAATATGGTCTCTATGCAAAGAGTATGGGCGGCGGTTCCGTGAATCCCGTCACGGGGCAGTTCAACTTCGCCGTGGATGAGGGCTATGTGATCCGTAACGGCAAGATCTGCGAGCCTGTCCGGGGTGCAAGCCTTATCGGCAAGGGTTCGGAGATTCTGATGAACATTGACATGGTGGGAAAGAACGTGGCCAGGGCCCAGGGGATGTGCGGCTCTTCGTCCGGAAGCATTCCCACGGACGTGGGTCAGCCGCTGATCAGGGTTTCTTCCATTGTGGTAGGAGGCCGCTGAGAGCCGGGATTACCGTTACAGAGCAGGAAAGAAGTATGCTTTTACAGGATTGAATTGATGTCCGCCAAAGGGGACAGGAGGTATAATAATGACATATCAGGAATTTAAGGAAGCCGTGACCGGATACGCCGTGAAAAACGGGATTGCGGACTATGAATTATATTATGAGGGAGGGTGGTCCGACTCCGTCGAGATCTACAAGGAGGAAGTAAAGGGCTACAGCACGGAGGAGAGTATGGGCGTCTGCTTCCGCTGTATCGTGGAGGGCAGGGCAGGATATGCGTCCACGGAGAATCTGACAGAGGAGGAAGCCAGGTCTCTGGTGCTGCGCGCCCTGGAAAACGCAGGTTCCATTGAAAGCGAAGAAGAATCCTTCATCCATAAAAAGGGGGATGACTATGCCGTCTGTCCGAAGGAGGATTCTCCTCAGCCATCCGGCGCGGAGCTGGTAGAGGCGGCGCTGTCGCTTCAAAAGGAGCTGTATCAGGCAGATTCCCGGGTAACGGACGGAACCCAGGCGTACATGAGCTACAGCAGTTATAAATACGCGCTCTGTAATTCCAACGGACTGGATCTGGAGGACGAGTTCTCCATGGCAGGCTGCTACGGCATAGCGCTGGTGGAGAAAGACGGGGAAATGTACGATGGCTTTGAGAATAAACGGGAAAAGAGTCTCCAGGCGTTCAAGCTGAAGGAGATTGCGGAGACCGCAGTGGAGGAAGCCGTCTCCACCATCGGAGCGGGAAGCGTTCCCAGCGGAAAATACACGATTGTATTTTCCAATAAGGCAATGGCAACTCTTCTCGCCACCTATTCTTCCGTATTTTCCGCGGAGATGGCGCAGAAGGGAATGTCTCTGCTCAACGGGAAGGAAGGAGAGAAGATTGCTGCGGACTGCATCACCATCATCGACGATCCCAGGTACAGAGACAGTATGGTGAAGAGAACTTTTGACGGAGAGGGTGTGGCGGCTTATGCCAAAAGCGTGGTGGAGAAGGGTGTGCTTTCCACGCTCCTTCACAATCTGAAGACTGCCGCAAAGGCGGGGGTGAAGTCTACGGGAAATGCCAGCAAAGCATCCTATTCTTCCGTGGTGGGCGTGAGCCCGTTCACCTTTTACATACAGTCCCCGGAGGAGCGTCCGGAGGGAGAGAAGGAAAACCATTCGAAGGTGCCGGAAGCCTTGTTCAGAAAGGCGGGGGACGGCATCTACGTGAAGGAACTGATGGGGCTGCACGCAGGCGCCAATGCGGTTACCGGAGATTTTTCCCTGTCTGCAAAAGGCTTTCTGATCACGGAGGGGAGCAAGGGCGCTCCGGTGAGAAACTTTACCGTGTCCGGCAATTTCTTTGAATTGCTGAAGGATGTGGAGGTTCTGGGAAATGATCTTGAGTTCATTCAGGGGAAATTTGGTTCTCCGTCCATACTTGTTCGGGATATCGCTGTAGCGGGCCAGGATGCCTGACAGGGACAGCATAGTGGTTTATCGGTAAATAACAGGGCTGACGGTTTTTTCATCATCTAAACCTTGTCAGCCCTTTTTGCGCGCGGGACCGTGTACAAAGTGCCGCTCCCCGTATCTGGAAGTTTGCAGCCAAAGCGAATATCTAATTTTCACATTTCTTTATATTTATTTAATTGCATTTCCCCAAAAAGAGTATAAAATATTACGTGTCAGCCGATAATAAGGGTTTATTTACATCAGAGCGGCGTCGTGGAACGGCGGCCCGCTGTCTGCAGGGAGGCAGAGTATATGAGAGAAAAATTGCAGCGATTTATGTGGGGACGCTACGGAAACGATAATCTGAACCAGTTTTTGCTCGCGGTTGCCTTTGTATCTCTGATCATTTCGTTTTTTGGCGGAGGACTGTTTTATCTGATTGCCACGGTGGTGATGGGAGCTGCTTATTTCCGTATGTTTTCGCGCAATATCAGCAGGCGGTCTGCGGAAAATCAGCAGTTTTTGAAGCAGAAGATGAAGGTTTTGGGATTTTTCGCGAAGAAAAAAAGGGAATGGGGACAGCGCAGGGTATACCATATTTACAGATGTCCCAACTGCAGGCAGAAAATCCGGGTGCCCAGAGGACGGGGACGAATTGCTATCAGCTGCAGGAAATGCGGAAATGAATTTGTGAAGAAAAGTTAAGGCCGGATGGGTGATGCGCGGCTGTTTCGGAAACATGGAGGTTTCGGGATGTTCGGATATATCATGGTAAATAAGGCCGAAATGAAGTTTAAGGAATTTGATATCTACCATTCTTATTACTGCGGCATCTGCCGGGACTTAAAGAGAAAATACGGAGCGTGGGGACAGCTGGTCTTAAGCTATGATATGACATTTCTGGCGATACTGCTCACAGGGCTGTATGAACCCGAGACCAGGCGGGGCAGTGTCAAGTGTGTCGCTCATCCCTTTGAGCGTCATGAGACCAGGAATAATTTATATACGCAATATGCGGCGGATATGAATGTACTTTTTGCATATTATAAATGTCGGGATGATTGGGAAGATGAACGTAAGATTCAAAAACTGCTCCTGGGGAAGCTTCTTGAGGGGAAATCGGAGAAGCTGAAGCTGGTATACGGAGAGAAAATCCGCAGAATCGGGAGTTTGATGGAGGAATTTTTCGAGAGCGAAAAGGCAGGACGCCGGGATATCGACACATTGGGAGGACTGTTCGGCCGGGTGATGGGAGAGATAACGGCGGTGCGGGAGGACGAATGGGCGGACAGCCTGAGGCGGCTGGGGTTTTTCCTGGGGAAATTTATTTACCTGTGCGATGCCTATGAAGATATAGAACAGGACATCAAAAAGGGTACGCCGAATCCTTTTCTGCAGAAGTACGAAAGCATCGGATTTGAGGAAGAAAGCAGAACTATTTTGATGATGATGATGTCGGAATGCTGCAGAGAGTTTGAACGGCTTCCCATTCTTGAGAATGTGGAGATTCTTCGGAATATTCTGTATTCCGGCGTCTGGGGCAGGTATGAGGCTGTGAGGGAGAAACGCAGCCGGGGAAGGCAGGGAGAGACGGCGGAAGGGTAAAGAGGGATTTTGAAAGATGCGCTCATAAAATGCCGTTCGGAAAAAGAGGAAAATTATGTACGATCCATACAGTGTGCTCGGGGTAAGCAGAAACGCTTCCGAGGAAGAGATAAAAAAGGCATATAAGACATTGAGCCGCAGATACCATCCGGATGCCAATGTGAATAATCCCAACAAGGCTCAGGCAGAGGAGAAGTTCAAGGAGATTCAGGGAGCCTATCAGCAGATTATGAAGGAGAGGACATCCGGCTACAGCGGAAATGCCTATGGAGGCCCGGGCTATGGAAGGAGCGCCGGCGGCGGAAGCCAGAGCGGTCAGGGCGGTTTCTACGGCGGATACGGTCCGTTTGGCGGTTTCGGAGGATTCGGCGGTTTCGGTCAGGGCCAGAGTACGGGCTATGAGGAGAATGCTCATCTGCGGGCAGCGGGGAATTATATCCGCAACGGCTATTACAGAGAGGCCAGGACTACGCTGGACAATATGGACGGCAGAGATCGAAGCGCCAGATGGTTTTACTACAGCGCCATCGCCCATTCCGGTTTGGGCAGCAATGTAGCGGCTCTGGACCATGCCAGGAGGGCAGCAGCCATGGAACCGGACAATCGGGACTACCGAAGTCTGGTACAGCAGTTCGAGAGCGGAGGAAGCTGGTATGAGCAGCGGCAGGCGGCCTACGGCTACCCTACTTTCGGGGGCGGGAATATTTGCGTGAAAGTCATTATTGCCAATATGATCTGCAATATCTGCTGCCTGGGAGGCGGATGCTGCGGAGGACATGGAATGTACTATTATTAAATGCTGTGTAACGAGCAATTCTCTCTTGCTTTTTTTCCCGGTCTACCTTATAATCCTGAGTTTGACACCTGAAACAGCAAAAAAGTCCCAGAGGCCTTGAATTTAC
>CAJUGL010000034.1 GCA_910586515.1 uncultured Acetatifactor sp. | reverse complement strand
TTTACCACCTTCTTCCAATTGTAGTTGGAAAAGTAGTGGGAACTATAGATTATTTTACAGATTTTAGAGAGGTTTACAAGTAAATTGTTGAGGGGCTATGTACATGCATAGCCTCTTTTACGTATGACGGGCGTGCTGTCGGTCTGCGGTGAAAGTCCACGAGGAGTGTAGTTGTCGATGAACCCCATAGCGACTCCCAAGGCTTACACCATGAGGTGTGGGTGAGAAGAAGAGATGACGAAATCATAGATTGACGGATAAAATCCAGTTATAAGGCGTACACGGTGGATAAGCTGGTACTAGACAGCGAAATCCAAAAGGCAACTGTAATGCATATAAGCCACCTTTCCGGCAAAAGCGACTTGCTCTATTTTTGCCGGAAAGGATTTTATTGCATAAAAAGGTCGCAGGATAAATAAAAATCCGACAATCGGACAAAGAATATTGTCGAAAGCAGAGTGATAGAGGAAGCGAAAAACGGAGGATTTACAGAGAAAATCTGAATTGGCAAAATCTGGAAAAAGTTTGCACTCTCAGTCCGTTCCCGAATGAAAAGGATGGGACTATAATCAAGGTACAGACGGAGGAGAAAGGATGCGTGCTGATTGCGTCAATATAGGGGAAACCATAAAGGCATTGCGTAATGCAAAAAATATATCCAGGGAACAGCTGTCAGAAATGACAGGGATAAGTCGTTCCCATCTTGAAAAGATAGAATCCGGCGTCAGAAGGCCGGGAATAGATGCCTATTATAAGATAATGGATGTACTGGGGGTGGAAATGGTCATGAAAGCCGAAAGCAAATCCATACAGGAAAAGTGCATTGTCAGGGCACAGGAAATTTTTATGAACAGCACGGAGAATCAAGCGGCATTCATGATTCATGTTTTGGAGAGTATGGCAGAAAAAATTGACGCATTAACGTAGGACTGCCAAGGGATTGGAGTCTGCCAGAGTATATTGGATGTGGAATGTGACCGGATGTCCTTTGGCAGGCTGCCAACCGTAGCCAGAGAGCCTGAAGTAAACAAGGTTTACTGACAGGACATGCACCTTGACAATTGAATATCAATATGGTGATATTTTGTTGTGCATGCCATCAGGGCAGTACAGGATATCTTTAAGGATACAAAACATCCGGCGAATCCGGAAAAATATTTTCTGGATGATGAGGGGAATGAGCTTTGCGATGAAATACTTGTCTGTAATCAGGGCAATAGATGTGGTGAAAGGACAGTCGGCAGATAAAACAAGGAATCGTAATAGAAGAAGGAAAAGTATGAGCAGCCGTTTCCGCATGGGGCCAGAGATTGTCTGGCTTGTCAAAGGCAGAGGATTATCTGCTGTAGCAGACAGAAGCCAGCCGAAAAACAGGCAGCCTGAAAGCCGGATGACAATGATACCTTAAGCCGCAAAGGAATTACGGCAACCGGGCACGCCAGCCCGGGGCATGCTACGGCGGGAAAGGGTGCCGCAGGGTGTCAGGTGGCCGGTCAGGCCAGTCCTACATATTCCGTCCCGCACCGGGGGAGAGTAAATGAAAATCCATATCTTATCAGAACTACATATATAACGAAAAGATAGGAAATGGTGTGCGGGATAACAATATGATGGGTGAGAAATATTCTGCAGAATGCTTTTCTGCAGGATATTTCTCAGGTAAAAAGAAACATCTGTATGCAAAGGAGTATATGGGAGGTAGAAGGACGAAAATAATCTTGGTTGTGATTGGTCTTGTATTTGCATTATTTCTTTTATTAGATATCGCGATTATCAGGGCAGGAAGACAAAGGGAAGATATTTCCGAGTAAAAGCAGCATGATGGTTCAGTGAATGGAATCATTGACAGGCATTTAGACGAGCAGGTATTTCATAAACTGAAAACAAGCAAGACGAGGAGGCTGTGTATGGAGACAGCTTTAGGCTTTGACCTTGCACAAATGAAAGAAGTGGATATACGCATGATAGACCGGGAGTCCCTTGCAGACATCAGGGAGGTACAGATTGACGGGAAACTGCCCAGGGAGCAGAGGTTCCGGGATTTCCTGGGGCAGATCAGGAACCCATATTGTTACCGCTGTGGGAGGATTGTGGTGAAGATAAGCTTTTCAGACACGGATGCCACCCTGGAAGACCGTCTGGAGCATTACATGGCAACTTTATAGACAAATACAGGAAACTATGGCATCTAATATATACTGCACACCGGTTAAATCTACAGTACAACCCGACTGCAGACCGCCAGTCAGGCACTTCCCTAGAAGCATCAAACGTAAATCCTAGCGGTCTGCAGTATAACTATGGCAAAAGAAGAACAACTTTCACCCGGAGCCTTGACTTTCGCATATGAAAGTGTTAGTATCTTGCTTAAATAAGCAGACCGGTGGGCCCATTGTGAAAAGTTTTGACGGGAATTTTTTACATTGGAGGCATCACCATGGAAAATTTAAAAAAAGACCGGATATACCATGCCGCTGTCTATGTGCGCCTGTCGAAAGAAGACGGCGACAAGGAAGAGAGCGACAGCATTGTAAATCAAAAGGAACTTATCAGGGCATACCTGGAGGATAAGCCGGACATAGAAATCTGCGGTGAGTGGGCGGATGACGGCTACAGCGGGGCGGATTTCGAACGTCCGAATTTCAAGCGGATGATTCGGGAGATTGAGGCAGGCCGCATTGACTGCGTGGTGGTCAAGGACCTGTCCCGGTTCGGCAGGAACTTCGTGGAGGCGGGCCGTTATATCGACCAGATTTTCCCTGCCCTGGGAGTGCGCTTCATTGCCGTGAATGACGGCTTTGACAGCGTAAACGGCAGGACATCCTCAGACCGTATCCTGATTCCTTTCAAGAACCTGATTAACGATGCTTATTGCAGGGATATTTCGGTTAAGGTCAGGAGCCAGTTGGAAACCAAGCGCAGGAAAGGGGATTTCATTGGCTCCTTTGCTATATACGGATACCTGAAAGACCCGTGCGACCGGCACAGGCTGGTGGTGGACGAATATGCAGCCGGTGTGGTGAAGGACATCTTCAGATGGAAGCTGGAGGGAGCAAGCCAGCAGAGGATAGCGGACCGGCTCAATGACCGGGGAGAGCTTTCCCCCATGGAATATAAGAGGTTCTGCGGGATGCGGTACCAGTCCGGTTTCCAGGTAAACAGCAAAGCCAGGTGGACTGCGGTGGCGGTAGGCCGTATCCTGCGGAATGAGCTTTATATCGGTACCATGGTGCAGGGAAAACGGACTACGCCGAACCATAAGGTGAAGAAGACAATTCTGAAGCCCAGTGGGGAGTGGGTGCGTGTGGAATGCAGCCATGAGCCTGTCATAGATAAGGAAGATTTTCTGGCGGTAGGGCGTCTGCTCCTGCAGGATACCCGGGTGGCACCGAAAGAGGAGACGGTCTATCTGCTGTCCGGCCTGGTGTTCTGCGGGGATTGCGGACAAAACATGGTGCGTAACAGCGTGTGCAGGAATGGAAAGACCTATGTATACTATATGTGCGGCAATAACCGCACGAATGGCAGGTGCAGCAGCCATCGGGTAAACGGCGGGCAGCTGGAACAATCAGTGCTCCTTGCCCTGCAGCAGCATATCGCCCAGACAGTCGATATGGAGCAAGTCCTGGCGTACATAGATACACTGCCGTACCATCAGGCAGAGGTGGAGAAAGCGGACAGGCAGCTTATCAAAAAACAGGAGGAAGCGGAGAAATATAACCGTCTGAAAATTTCTTTGTATGAGTCCCTGAGGGAGGGGCTGGTGGATAAAGGGGAGTACTTGGAGCTGAAGGCGCTTTATGACGGGAAACTACAGGCGGTTCAGAAGATAATAGTAAAGCTGCGGGAGGAAATAGAAGATTTGCTTCAACGCCGTACCGGGTGCGCATCCTGGATTGAGCAGTTTAAGAAATACCAGAACCTGACGGAAATGACACGGCATATAGCAGTCGCTCTGATTGAGAGGATTGATGTGTTTGAGGACTGCCGTATCAGGATAAGGTTCAAATACCAGGATAGTTATGAAAGGGCACTGGATATGATAGAAAGTGTGGGCAGGTTTCAGCCGCTCCCTGACTTCTCAGGAAGGAAAGCAGCTGCTCCGGAAAAGGCGGCAGCCGCACCAGGAAAAGAAGCATTCGCTTCAGGAGAAGAAACGGCCGGCTCAGGAGAGGACGCAATCGCCTCAGGAAAGGAGGCGATGTAGATGGCGAGAGTGAGCAGGAAGGCAGCACTGGAAGAACATGGAATAAACTGTCTGGCAGCTGCCACTGAAAAAGTCTATCATGCGGCAGCTTATGTACGCTTGTCCGTGGAAGATAATGGGCGGGCTGGCGATAAGGAATCAATTGCCACGCAGCAGTATATGCTTGAAAAATATATTGAGTTACAGCCGGATATGAAGCTTCTGGCTGTGTACTGTGATAATGGCGAGACAGGGACGGATTTTGCCCGCCCGGGATTCGAGCAGATGATGGAAAGGGTGCGTAACAGGGAGATAGACTGCATCGTGGTAAAGGATCTTTCCCGATTCGGCAGGAATTATGTAGAGGCGGGATATTACCTGGAAAAAATCTTTCCTTATCTGGGAGTACGTTTTGTGGCAGTCAATGATGGGTATGATACATTAAGGGACGGGGATGGGAACGAGATGGTCTTGTCTCTGAAAAACCTTGTGAATGACCTGTATGCAAAAGATATTTCAAATAAAATAATTTCTTCCTTTCATACAAAAAGAAAGAATGGGGAATTTATTGGTACATTTCCGCCGTATGGTTATATGAAATCTCCGGAGGATAAGCATAAACTTATAGAAGATCCGGAAACAGCGGCAGTTGTCCGTGATATTTTCCAGTGGAGAAAAGAAGGGATGGGTATAGGTCAGATTGTCCGGAAACTGAATGAAAAAGGTATCCCTGGCCCGGTCCTGTATTATTATATAAAAGGTTATGCCCAAAAAGAACCTGTGGGTGCAGGCAGACTTTGGAAAGAACCAGGGGTACGCAGGATATTGGGAAACCCTGTCTATGTGGGGCATATGGTCCAGGGAAGAACAAGGAAATCCCTAAGCAGAGGGATTCCGAAAGAGAATATTCCCAGTGATGAATGGATTGTCGTGGAACATACCCACGCGCCGATTGTTGACCAAGAGACTTTTACCAGGGTACAGGAGATTGCAGAAGAGTGTTGCCGCCAGAGCCGGGCTATGAGTGGCAGGCATGGAACTGCAGAAAACATATTTAAGGGGCTGTTAGTCTGTTCGGAATGTGGAGGAAAGATGGCCCGCCGTAAAAATGTCAGCACCAAAGGTATAGTGAAGTATGCCTTTGTCTGTAAGGTGTATCAGCAAAACAGAGGCAGGCAGGGGTGTACGAAGAAGTATGTGAGGGAGCAGGATGTGCAGGAGGCAGTGTGGGAATCCCTGAGGCTGCAGGCAGAGATGGCATCGGGGCTGGAAAAAGTATTGCAACGGGGGAAAGGTGGTGGACAGGAGACAGAATTGGAGTACAGGATTAACAGCACACAGCAGAAAATCAGGCATAACACGGTTCTGCGCAGTACCTTGTATGAATCTCTTTGTGATGGCACTCTGACAAAAGCAGAATACCAGGGGATGAAGGTGGAGTATGACCGGAAGGCTATGGAATTGGAAGGGGAGCTGAATAGGCTGCAGGAGGAAAGACATGAGTACAATGAGAGGCTTTCTTCCTGGAAAAAATGGCTTGCTGCCCTGAAAGAAAGCCAGGCAGAAAAGAACATTACAAGGGAAATGGCGCTGGAATTGATTCAGTCCATCCAGGTATCAGGATATAATGACCTGGAAATCATATGGAATTTCGCAGATGAATTTGCCCATATGGCAGAAACGACAGATTGTGGCAGGAAAGGAGCGCGCTGATGGAAACGGTTGCTTTATATATGCGTCTTTCCAGTGAGGACATCCATGAAGGGGAAAGCTACAGCATTGCAAACCAGCGGGATCTGCTTTATGGCTACATCAGAGAGCATAGGGAATTTGATGGATGCAGCATCCTGGAATTCAGCGATGATGGTTACAGCGGGGTGAATTTTGATCGGCCAGGCATCCGGAAACTGTTGGCATTGGCCGGAAAGACGGTTGACTGCATCCTTGTCAAGGACTTTTCCCGCTTTGGGAGAAATTTAGTGGAGGTGGGGGACTATCTGGATCAGATTTTTCCTTTTCTGGGGGTGCGTTTCATTGCTGTCAATGAGGGGTATGACAGCGGAAAAGGGCTGGGAAGTTCGGTTAGTCTGGATGTGTCTCTGAAGGCTTTTGTTTATGAAATGTACAGTCGGGATGTTTCGGAGAAGGTCAGGAGCGTCAAACAGGCCAAAATGCGGAAAGGGGAATATCAGGGGTCTATTGCATTTTATGGGTATAAGATGTCAAAGGAAGAAAAAAACAAACTTCAAATTGATGAACCTGCGGCAGAAGTGGTGCGGAGGATATTCCGGATAGCCGGAGAAGGGAAAAGACCTTCCCAGATTGCTTTGGAACTGAATAGAGAGGGGATTCTTTCACCGCTCATGTACCGTAGGGAGAACCATATGGGCGGTCTGCGAGGATGGAAAGCGGCAGGTGGAACGACAGTCTGGATGCGCGAGAATGTCCGGCGGATATTGGTGGATGAACGGTATACAGGATGTATAGTAGGCCATAAACGGAACATAGAGGGTATTTCCACCAACCAGACGAAAGCCGTGCCGAAAGAAGAATGGATTGTGGTAAGGGACACGCATGACGCGATTGTATCTAAGCAGGTTTATGAAAAGGCCCAGGAGGTATTGGGGCATTGTGTGCGGAAAGAACCACAGAAAAAACCATACCAGAAATTTAGGGGAATCTTAAGGTGTGGCTGCTGCGGAAGGGTGTTGAGCCGGAGAGGAACCAGAAACCCATATTTTGCCTGCCTGACCGCCAGGAGCGTAAAGGACAGCGGATGTGTACGTGTTCGTCTGGATGAAGCGGCACTGGAGGAAGTTTTGCTGGCAGCAATCAGGACGCAGATAAGGCTTCTTGCGTCAAAAGAAGCGGAGAATATGGGAAAGGCGGATCATAATCTTTTAAAAGAAATTAAGGAATATCAGGGGATGCTCAGCCGGTATAAGTCCCTGCAGACAGCGGCATTTGAGGACTTTGCGGAGGGGCGGATCAGTAGAATGGAGTATCTTTCCAGAAAAAAGGAGACAGCTGACCGTCAGGAAGAAGCAAACAGCCGGATTGCGGAGCTGAACAACCAGTTGGCAGAATTGCAGAAGCGGCAGGCAGTACAGGATGGGGATATGGGTAAGTACGCCTGCGCACGTGAACTGACCAGGGAAATGTTGGTTGAATTGGTGAAGGAAATTCGTGTCAATGAGGAAAATGCAATAGAAATCATATGGAATTTCAGGGAGGAAGTATAGGCGGTATGATGGATGGCAAAATATTTATGTATGTCTTGACACAAGCAAATGTTGCCTACGGCCCCAGACTTTACGGAGTGCGGGAAAGGCGGAAGCTGGATGAGATCGTGGAGGAAGCCCTGCGCGGCGCTGCAGTATATGCGGAAGTAAAGGGGCAGATGAAAAAATCCGCGCTGTCGCTTTCCGGCGGGCAGCAGCAGCGGATTTGCATAGCCAGAGCGCTTGCGGCAGAGCCTGAGGTTCTGCTGATGGATGAGCCGACCTCGGCGCTGGATCCGGTTTCTGCGGTAAAAATCGAAGAGCTTGTGGTTGAACTGAGGAGAAAGTATACCATTGTGATGGTGACGCACAATCTGCGGCAGGCGGCAGGGATAGCCGACAGGACCGGCTTTTTTCTGGCAGGGGAACTGGTGGAGTACGGCATGTCGGACAGGATTTTTTCCCGGCCTGCGGACAGGAGGACAGAAGCGTATATTTCGGGAACAGTTTTGCGCCCAATCTGATTATGTGGGAGGAAGAAGGGGCCTGTGCGCTGCTTTAACGGTAAACTTCCAGGTGCGAGGATTAAGGGGCCTGCGCAAAAAAAGACTCGAATCCACGGATTCGAGTCTTCCGAATGTCAGAGGTCAATCAGGATGCAGAGGATTCTCCGTCCTTTTCTTCCGGTTCTCCGTCCTTTGCTTCCTCTTCGGGAAGCGTCATCAGAACCTTTACGATCCGGTTCTGCTCTATGCCCTGAACCTTTAAGTGAATGCCGCTGTCAAGGGTAACTTCCTCGCCGTCCTCGGGCAGCCGGTCCAGACATTCGATAATGATGCCGCCTATGGAGTCATAGTTTTCGCTTTCCAGTTTCGTATCCAGTTCATCGTTGATATCGTCCAGCTTCATGCTGCCTTCCACGAGGTAAGTATTGTCTTCCAGTTTCTGGATAAATTCTTCCTCGTCCGCGTCATATTCGTCTCGAATCTCCCCGACGATTTCTTCCAGCAAATCCTCCAGGGTGATCATGCCCACGGTTGCGCCGTATTCGTTGAGAACGAAAGTCACGCTGGTGGCTTTTTCCCGAAGCTCATAAAGCAGATCGGGCACCTTTTTGAATTCGTATGTAAAGTGGGCATCCCGCAGGATGGAACGAACCCGGAAATTTTCCTCATCCTCTGTGAGGATGAAATCTTTTATGTTGATCAGGCCGATAATGTTGTCCATGTCGTCTTCATACACGGGAAAGCGGGTATACATAGACTCCCGAAAGGTAGAGAGTACCTCGCTGAAGCTGGCGTTCACGTCCACGGTCACCATATTGATCCTGGGGATCATGATGTCTTTGGCCAGCGCGTCCGAGAAATCGAACACATTGTAGATCATTTCCCGCTCTTCGGACTCGATTACGCCGTCTTCGTGGCTTACATCCACGTAAGTGCGCAGTTCTGCCTCTGTCATGGTGGTTATTTTCTTGCTGGGGTCAATGCGCAGCACCCTCAGTATGCCGTTTGACATTTTGTCCACAACAAAAATTACGGGGGTCATGATCTGCATCAGCCCGTAGATGATGCCGCCGTAGGCAAGGCATAATTTTTCCGAGGAAAGCATGGCCCAGGTTTTGGGGATGATCTCGCCGCAGAGCAGGATGACAATAGTCAGGACACCTGTGCCCACAGCTACGGGGATTCCGAACTGCAGGGCGATCGTCGTGGTCAGGGCGGAGGTGGACAGATTGACAATGTTGTTGCCGATCAGGACGGCGCTTAACATTTTGCTGTAGCTCTCCAGTATTTTATTTACCCTGCCGGCGCGCCTGTTCCCCTCATCTTCCAGGGTGCGCATCCTCACGCGGTTGACGGTGCTGAAAGCCGTCTCTGCCGAAGAGAAAAAGCCTGACAGAAAAACAAGAAAAATAAGAACAAAAAATTGTAAACCTTCCGGAACTTCCAAAAAAAAATCACTCCTTTTCTTTTTTCTAATGAATATACACAATTAAATATACACAATGAAAAAGCGGTTGTCAAGTTTTTGTAACATTGCGCATATGATTTTATAAAAAGTTTATAGACTTATGGTCGGAAAAGGGGTGCTATGGAACGCATGGAACAAAACGCGGGGCCGGGGAAGGTTCCGGGAATGTTTTTGCTGAAAAGCCTGCTTTTTTCCTACATACTGACTGCTGCGCTGCTTGCGGTACTGGCTTTTGTGCTGTTTCGGCTGAGACTGAATGAAAGGACCGTTTCCATCGCCATTATCGTGATCTATATTGCGGCGACATTTTTCGGCGGATTTGTCACGGGAAAACGGATGGGCAGCAGGAAGTTTCTGTGGGGACTGCTGATGGGCGGGGCCTATTTCCTGGTTCTGGCGGCAGTTTCTCTGTGGGCAGGCAAAGGCGATATCCAGATGGGAAATTCATTTTTTACCACATTAGTGCTGTGCGCGGGGGGCGGAATGCTGGGCGGTATGGTAAGTTAATTTTTTTGAAAAAAACCTTTTACAAACAGTTATTTTATGATATACTACATAAAGTTTCAGCTTACGGCGGCAAAAGTGAGGCGGAATGCAGTTTTTGCCGCCCCAAAAGGATGGAAATAGAGAAGGAGGCTTTTACGGATGAAGCACATTAAGACTTTGACGACCAGAAATTTGAAGGAGTCCATGAAAAAGGGCGGATGCGGCGAGTGCCAGACTTCCTGTCAGTCTGCATGCAAGACTTCCTGCACGGTGGGAAATCAGAGCTGTGAGAAGGCGAAGTAATTTGTGATGCGCGCAAAAACGCGGTGAGTATGAAGTAACTGCAGAAGTAACTACATAGGCGTACGCTTCGACCAGGGCAAGCAGCGGAATCCTTCGCTGCTTGTGCTTTGTTTTATGCGCAGGCAGTGCGCAAAGTGCGGCTTCCCGCACATGGAAGTTTGACGTTGAAGCGGCGCACGGGCCGCGCGGTGAGTAGGGATAAAAGAGAGGGATTTTTCCGCCGCGGTCCGGAAAAACACGAATGTTAATCGTTTTACCGCACAGAAAGGAATGTTTCAGTGATACATCTGTATAAAAACAACGGATACAACATAGTGATGGATGTGAACAGCGGTTCCGTTCATGTGGTGGATGATGTGGTGTACCGCATTGTTCCTCTGGTAGAGGAATTGCTGGGTGAGGGTATAAAGGAGACGGATGATGTGACGGCGGCTCTGACGGGCAGAGAAGAGCTTTCATATCCGGAAGAAATTCTCAGAGAAGCCGTGGAAGAGGTGCTGGAACTGGCGTCGGCAGGGCAGCTTTTCGCGCCGGATGTCTACCAAAATTATATTTATGATTTCAAAAAAAGGCAGACAGTGGTAAAGGCACTGTGCCTCCATATAGCTCATGACTGTAATCTCGCCTGCCGATATTGCTTTGCGGAAGAGGGGGAATACCATGGCAGGCGGGGATTGATGAGCCTGGAAGTGGGAAAGAAAGCGCTGGATTTTCTGGTGGCCAATTCCGGAAATCGGGTAAATCTGGAGGTGGACTTTTTCGGCGGCGAACCGCTGATGAACTGGCAGGTGGTCAGAGAACTGGTGGAGTACGGCAGGAGTCTGGAAGAGGTTCACAACAAAAAGTTCCGTTTCACTCTGACTACCAACGGGGTACTTCTGGATGACGACATTCTGGATTTTGCCAATCGGGAGATGGCCAATATTGTCCTGAGCATCGACGGCAGGAAGGAAGTCCATGACAGAATGCGGCCGTTCCGCGGCGGACAGGGCAGTTATGATCTGATCGTGCCGAAGTTTCGGAAGGTGGCGGAAAGCCGGGGCCAGACCCGGTATTACGTGCGGGGGACATTTACCCGCAATAACCTGGACTTTTCCAGGGATGTGCTGCATCTTGCTGATCTGGGTTTTGAACAGATCTCCGTGGAGCCGGTGGTGGCCGGGCCGGAAGATGATTATGCCATCCGCGAGGAAGACCTTCCTGTGCTGAAAGAGGAATATGACCGGCTGGCGGCGGAGATGCTAAAGCGCAGAAAGGAAGGAAGGGGTTTTCAGTTCTTTCATTTTATGATCGATCTGGAGGGCGGTCCCTGCGTGGCCAAGCGCTTAAGCGGATGCGGGTCCGGCACGGAGTATCTGGCGGTGACTCCCTGGGGGGATTTGTATCCCTGCCATCAGTTTGTCGGGAATGAAGATTTTCTCATGGGCAATGTGGAGGAAGGTATTCTCAGGGACGATATCCGCGACGAATTCAAGGGCTGTAATGTCTATGCCAAGGAAAAATGCCGGACATGCTTTGCCAAATTTTACTGCAGCGGAGGCTGTGCCGCAAATTCCTACAATTTTCACGGCCATATCAACGATGCCTACGACGTAGGCTGTGAACTTGAACGAAAACGCGTGGAATGTGCCATTATGCTCAAAGCCGCAGAAGCGGAAGGATAAACGGAGAGCAGGTACGGAACGGAAAAACGGCGGTTATCCGAATCCCGGAGCAGGCCTGACAGGGGTTCGGCAAGATAAGGAACCGTAAAAAGAAAGGATAAAGAAGATGAAAAGAAACAAGGCGATAGCGATACTGCTATGCATCTTTCTGCTTCTGGCGGGTGTAACCTATATTGACCTGTTCGGTGTGAATCCGGAGGGGGAGGGCAGCGCGTCGGACATTAACCTGGGCCTTGACCTGGCCGGCGGAGTCAGCATTACCTATCAGGTGGTAGGGGATGAGGAACCCAGCCAGACGGACATGAGCGATACTATTGCGAAGCTCCAGAAGCGTGTTGAGGGGTACAGCACAGAGGCGATTGTATACCAGGAGGGTGCCAACAGGATCAACATTGAAATTCCCGGCGTCACCGACGCCAATGCGATCCTGCAGGAACTGGGAAGACCCGGAACATTGTATTTTATTGCCCAGACGGATGCGGACGGGAATCAAAACTATACACCTCAGTCGGTACAGCATTCGGACGGATCCTATGGCACGGCATATATATTGAATAAGTCCATAGACCAGCTTTTGGAGGACGGCTCAATCCAGATTCAGGGAACCGATGTGGAGAGCGCTCAGGCGGGAACCATTCAGACAAACATGGGTTCGGAATTTGTGGTGAGCCTGACCATGACAGAGGCAGGGAAGCAGAAGTTTGCAGAGGTGACTCAGCGCGCGGTGGAAAAGGGGGAGAGCCTTGCCATCTATTATGACGGAAATATCATCAGCGCGCCCGGAGTAAATAATGTCATCACGGACGGAAGCGCCCAGATATCGCCCATGGAGTCCTATGAGAGGGCGGAGAGTCTTGCGTCCACGATTCGTATCGGCGGCCTGAAGCTGGAGCTGGAGGAACTGCATTCCAAAGTAGTGGGAGCTCAGCTGGGCGTGGAGGCTATTGATACCAGCCTGAAGGCCGGAGCCATCGGCCTGGCAATTGTAGCGGTGTTTATGATCGTGATCTATCTGATCCCGGGACTTGCTTCCGCCATTGCGCTGCTGGCCTATGTAGTTCTGGTGATTCTGCTGCTGAACGGTTTCGACATGACGCTGACTCTCTCCGGTGTGGCGGGTATCATTCTGTCAATCGGAATGGCGGTGGATGCAAATGTGATTATCTTTGCCCGTATTCGTGAGGAGCTTGCTGCGGGGAAGACGGTGAGGAACGCGGTCAAAGCGGGATTTGACAAGGCTCTTTCCGCCATTATCGACGGCAATATCACTACGCTGATTGCGGCGGCAGTGCTGCTGTTCCTGGGACCCGGCACGGTAAAAGGCTTTGCTCAGACGCTTGCCCTGGGTATTGTTCTTTCCATGTTCACGGCTCTGGTGGTGACCAGGTATCTGATTTATGCGTTTTATGCTCTGGGACTGAAGAATGAGAAATTCTACGGCGTGGGCAGAGAGCACAAGGCGCTGAATATTCTGTCCAAAAAGGCCCTGTTTTTCGGCATATCCCTGGTAATCATCGCAGCAGGGTTTGTGGTGATGGGGATAAATAAGGTTTCTACGGGAGACTCGCTGAACTACAGCCTGGAATTTAAGGGGGGTACGGCTACCACGGTCGCTTTCCAGGAGGCGATGACGCTGGAGAAGGCCACTGCCGAGGTGGTTCCCTCTATTGAGGCGGTTGCAGGCGGCTCGGTTCAGGTTCAGACCGTGCAGGATTCCAATGAGGTCATCTTCAAGACAAGTTCTCTGAGTGTGGAGCAGAGGACTGAGCTGAATGAAATGTTTGTGGAAAAGTTTGGCGTGGAAGAGAATATGATTACCTCGGAGACCATCAGCTCCACCATCAGCGACGAGATGAAGTCGGATACCATTATTGCAGTGGTGGTTGCCATTGTCTTTATGCTGATTTATATTCGGGTTCGGTTCAGCGATATTCGCTTTGGCCTGAGCAGTATTATCGCGCTGCTTCATGATGTGCTGGTGGTGTTGGCCTTCTATGCGGCGGCAAAAGTTTCCGTGAGCAACACCTTTGTGGCCTGTATGCTGACCATAGTGGGTTATTCCATCAATGCAACGATCGTCATCTTTGACCGTATCCGTGAGAATATGCGCGGCATGACCCAGAAGGATGATCTGAAGGAGATTATCAACAGGAGCGTCACGCAGACCATGTCCAGAAGTATTTTTACCTCCCTGACCACTTTTATTATGGTGGCAGTGCTCTATATTCTGGGGGTTACCAGCATACGTGACTTTGCTCTTCCCCTGATGGTAGGCATTGTGTGCGGCGCTTATTCTTCTATCTGTCTGGCAGGCAGTCTCTGGTATGTCTTCCGGACGAAATTTGCGCCGAAGAAGAAGGAAAATTAAGTAAGGATACAGCACAATAAATAAAGCCGGTTCCTGGAGTGGGAGCCGGTTTTATTTTGGCTTCCCTCCTGTTTACAAGTTAGACAGATTGTGGTAGTATATGTTTACGATGTAGACAATGCGGAGCGGAGGAGGGAACAGGAATGAAAGATTTGAGCGAAGCGGAATGGAATATTATGGAGAGTCTTTGGCAGGAGGCGCCTAAGGTAGGGAGCCGGGTAGTGGCGGACATGGCGGAGCGGACAGGATGGAGCAGGAGCACTACGTTGACCATGTTGAAGAGGATGAGCGGAAAGGGGCTGATTGCCTGTGAGGACAATGGTGCCATGAAAGCATATATTCCCCTGATCAAGAGGGAGGATGCCGCCAAGAGAGAGACGGAGAGCTTTCTGAAGAGGGTTTACCAGGGCAGTATCAGTATGCTGGTGAGCAGTTTTGTGGAGCGGAAAAAGCTGAGCAGAGAAGAGTTGGAAGAGCTGAGGCAGATTTTGGATCAGGCAGAGGAAAGACAAGATGATTGAATGGATTGTGACGGCAAGCGTGCTGATTGTGTTTGTAACGGGGATACGTTATCTTTTTGGGAGCAGGCTGGCATTTCGGGTCCGTTATGCACTTTGGCTGGTGGTGGCAGTCAGGCTGCTGGTTCCGGTATCTTTTGCGGAGAGCAGCCTGAGCGTGCTGAACTTAGTGCAAATTCAGGAGAAGGTTTCGGAACCGGGGACTGGGGATGGGGAGTCGATTTCCCCGCGGAGAGCGGCGAATGGGAACAAGCCTTTGCCCGTGGAGAATAAAGTAAGCGGCGCTTCCCCTGCCTATTCCCGGAGAGAGACGGGAGAGGTAGGAAGTGCCGGGACGGAAAATGCAATTCCTGCAAGGTTTTCCGGAAAGTCTTTCCTGGCAGGCGTCTGGCTGGCGGGGACGTTCCTGACGGCCGGCGTCGTAGGAATTATGAATCGCCAATATCGCAGGAAGGTTTATGCATCCAGAAAAAGGTATTGCGCGGCAGATTGCCGGATTCCCGTGTATATATCGAAAGCAGTGGATACGCCCTGCATGTTCGGCCTGTTTCGACCTGCGGTATATTTGACGCCGAAGGCAATTCGGAACAGTAAAGCCATGAGATATGTGTTGTGTCATGAGATGACTCATTACAGGCACCTGGACCATATATGGGCCGTAGTGAGGGTATTTTGCATCTGTGTGCACTGGTTTAATCCCCTGGTTTGGCTGGCTGCAGGTTTGTCCAGGCAGGACTGTGAACTGGCCTGCGACGAGGATACGCTGGCAGAGCTTGGAGAGGGAGAAAGGATTTTCTACGGGAGGATATTGCTGGACTTCAGCGCCGGAGAAAGTTCTTTGCTGGGCGGGCTGCAGCTGTCCACGGCAGTGTCGGGAGGGAAAAGGCAGCTGAAAGAACGTTTGATGATGATTGTGGGCCGGCCGAAAAAGTATATCAGCGCCCTGACTGCGGGACTGGCATTGGTTCTGCTGTGTTCCGCGGTCGCCTTCACGGGCAGAGTGGAGGGAAAGGTAGAAGGGGACATCGCGGACAGGCAGGAGGAAAGGGACGGGAAGGAACAGGATGCGGCCGTGGAAAGCGTGGCCATTGTGTCTGTAAATCTGGGAGATGGAGAAAAATATGTTCTGAAAGTCCGCGGAGAGGTCGGGGAGGAAAATAAAGGCTATTTAATCCGCGGTGTGGAGCTGAACCGGGTAGGAGACGGGGAGGAGGAGAATCTTCAGATCATTCATCCGGAGAAAGTGAGCGTACTGCATACCGGACAGACGGAGAATTCCGGGGGAAGCGGCATGTCTTTCGGCGCGGAATCCTTATACGCAAAACCTCTGTATATGACGGAGAACCTGGACAATAATGGGAAGAGCGCGTCGCCGGAGGCTGGAGAGTGGGTGTCTGCCGCCTCTGACGGAGCGGTTTTCGTTGCGGATGTCAATTTTGACGGTTATGATGATTTCTGTCTTCAGGCCGGGAGAGAAGACGGGAATGTTCTTTATTATTGTTATCTGTGGAATCCGGAAGAGAAGCAGTTTGTTCCAAGCTACATGATTCCCAATGCGCAGGTCAATCGGGAGGAAGGGCTTATCGAAAGCGCCACTGAACATAAAGACGGGCTGCGTTCTGTCAAGTATTACCGGTTTGACGGGGACAATATTCTGCATATGGTACGGTATACGGAGGAGAACAATTCTCCGGGGGCGATATTTCCCACATTGGATTTGACATACGGAGAGTCGTTTTATGCCCTGCCGGCAGTGGACGAATGGGATCTGGGCACCGTCTACGGAGGGGCGCTGACGGAACGAATGGTTTTTTTGGCGAAACAGGCTCTTTATGAACTGTATGAACTGACAGGCACCAAACTGGATAAGGCATGTTTTTTCGTAGATAACTTTGGATGTGTCTCGTTTGGGCAGACGACGGCGGATTTGGACGCATCCCGTATTTTTTACTACCGCTGTTACGGGGCTGAGGCAGGTTTCGAGGAATGCGTTCAGAGCATAACCATTTTTTCGGAGCGGGTGGTGTGGTACTCTCCGGTGACTTTTTGGCAGGTTCCGGAGGGAATAGACGAGATGACGGATCAACAGGCGGCAGAATGGTATTTTGCACACTCCGGGCTGAAATCCGGTGAGATTACAGAAGTGGTGAATATTGCGGGTGAATATATCTTTGAGACAGACAACGGAAAGTACTATGCGGTGCAGCTTGAGCCAAAAACCCGGGAGCTGAGTTCTGTTTACGGACCCTACGACAGTTTTCCCGTACATTGAGAAAAAGGCCGTCCAAATTTGACTTGACTTCACCGGCATTAAGGGGTAGACTTATCATGATTATATGTGGAAGGATATGGGAGAAGAAATATGAAGCAGGTTTTGGACATCGCAAGTCATTTCAGGCTGGAGGGCAGAGCGGTCAGCGCCGAAAATTACGGCGGGGGCCATATCAACGATACATTTTTGCTGAAAACGGACGCAGGTGAGAATTACATATTGCAGAGGATTAACACTTCGGTATTTAAGGACGCCGAGGCGCTGATGGACAATGTGATCAAGGTGACAGATTTCATTAAGGAGAAAATTGCCCGGGAGGGCGGGGATCCCCAGAGAGGGACTTTGAGTGTAGTCCTGACTGAAGATGGGGGGACTCTCTATCGGGAAGGGGAAGGCTGCTGGCGGGTATATACGTTTATCCGGGGGACAATGACGCTGCAGAGCTGTGAGAATCAGGAGCAGTTTTATGCCAGCGCATGTGCTTTCGGACATTTTCAGAAGCTGCTGGCGGATTTTCCGGCGGACACCCTGTATGAATCCATTCCTGATTTTCACAATACGAAATTGCGTTATGCTGCCTTCGAGGAAGCGGTTAAAAGGGACGCTCGGGGAAGAGCGGCGTCAGTGGCGGAGGAGATAGCTTTTGTCCGCAGCCGCCGTGATTTCGCGTCCGTTCTTGTGGATATGCAGGAGAGAGGAGAGCTTCCCCTTCGGGTTACCCACAATGATACAAAGCTGAATAATGTGCTGTTTGACGCGGAGAGCGGACTGCCCCTGGCTGTGGTGGACCTGGACACGGTTATGCCGGGTCTGTCCGTCAATGATTTCGGCGACAGCATTCGATTCGGGGCCACCTATGCGGCGGAGGATGAACCGGATCTGACCAGGGTCAGGTTTGAACCGGATCTTTTTGACTGCTATACCAGGGGCTTTCTGGGAGAATGCGGTTCTCTTCTGACGGATAACGAGAAGCGGATGCTTCCGGTGGGGGCGATGATGATGACTTTTGAGTGCGGTATGCGTTTCCTCACGGACTATCTGAACGGAGATACCTATTTTAAAATCCATCGGGAGAATCATAATCTTGACCGATGCCGTACCCAGTTTAAGCTGGTGAGGGACATGGAGGCCGCCAGGGAACAGATGGATGAAATCGTGAAAGCGTATTGCTGATCCGGGAGCAGATTGGGAAGTTACCGTGAATGAGTGAACAGTAAAATCGGACCGGAAAAGGGAAGGGCATTTATCCGGAATAAGGGGCTGCCGCGTCAGGGAAAGTTGTCGAATCCTTAATGCGGCGCCCCCTTTTAAAAACGGCAAAGGATGATCAAAGATGGAAAAATGGTATGTGGCGGCAAAGAAGGCGGATTTCAGGGCATGGTCTGAGAAATTCGGCATCAGTCCTGTGGTGGCCCGGGTCCTCAGAAACAGAGATCTGACAGAAGAGGCCCAGGTGGAACAGTTTCTTCGGGGAACATTGCAGGACTGTCATTCCCCCTGGCTGCTGAAGGATATGGACAGGGCGGTGGAGGAGATACTGGAAGCCGTGAAAACGAATCTGTCCATACGGGTTATCGGAGATTATGATGTGGACGGCATCTGCGCATCCTATATTTTGACCACTGCTCTGCAGTTGTTGGGGGCGAGGACGGATACCGCCATTCCCCACAGGATTCATGACGGCTATGGGCTGAACGACAATCTTATCCGGGAAGCGCAGCAGGATGGCATCGGCATGATTATCACCTGCGACAACGGCATTTCGGCAGCTCCGCAGATTGCCCTTGCCAATGCCTGTGGGATCAGGGTCATTGTCACGGATCATCATGAGGTGCCGTTTGAGGAGATCGGTTCTGGAGGTACCGGACGCAGGGAATTGCTGCCGGAGGCGGCTGCGGTCATTGACCCGAAGCAGGAAGGGTGCGGATATCCGTTTCCGGGCATCTGCGGCGGTACCGTGGCCTATAAGCTGGCGGAGGCGCTGGCAGAGCGCACGGGCAGCAGCGCGTTGAAGGAAGCGCTGGAAGAAATGCTGGAGTTTGCCGCTCTGTCCACCGTCTGCGATGTGATGGAATTGAAGGGGGAGAACCGCATACTGGTGAAGGCCGGGCTGGAACGGTTAAAAATAAGCCGGAATCCGGGCATAAGGGCATTGATGGAAGTCAACGGCATTGAACCGGAGAGGCTGGGGACATATCATCTGGGCTTTGTCATCGGTCCGTGTCTGAATGCCACCGGCAGGCTGGACACGGCGGCGAGAGCGCTGGAGCTTCTGCAGAGCAGAACCAGGGGAGAGGCCGTAACCGCTGCGGGAGAGCTGAAAGCCCTGAATGACAGCCGGAAGAGTCTTACCCTGAGAGGGGTGGAGGAGGCGGAGCGCCGCATCGAAAGTCTGCACATGGACAGGGATAAGGTTATGGTGATCTTTCTGCCGGAAGTACATGAGAGTCTGGCGGGAATCATTGCCGGACGCATTAAAGAGCGTTATCATCATCCGGTGTTCATTCTCACCAGGGGGGAAGAAGGCGTAAAGGGGTCCGGAAGATCGGTGGAAGGGTATCATATGTACAAGGCCTTGACGGAGGTTAAGCACTATTTTACCAGGTTCGGAGGGCATGCCATGGCTGCCGGATTATCCATGCGGGAGGAAGACATTGAGGGATTTCGGAGGGAACTGAATGAAAAATGCGCCCTGGATGAGGAGGATTTTGTTCCTCGCGTGCATATAGATGTGCCCATGCCTTTGGGGTATGCAACGGAAGAGATTGCGGACCAGCTGGAATTGCTGGAGCCTTACGGAGTGGGAAATCCCAGGCCGCTTTTTGCCCAGAAGGATCTTGTGTTTCTGTCGGGTCATAAGATGGGAGCCAACAAAACCTGTGCAAGATACCGGGTGCGCACGCCTGAGGGAGAGGAGAAGCAGCTGGTGTTTTTCGGAGATCTGGATGCCTTCGGGCGCTTTCTGGACAGCAAATACGGCTCAGGGGCAGCGGATGAGCTGTATGAGAGACAGGTGAATTATTCTGTGTCGGTGGCGTACCAGCTGGGGAAAAATACCTACAGAGGCAGGACGGAGCTGCAGTACATCATGCAATATTATTGCTGAAAAGGGGCAATACTATATGCCTGTATCCGGGATTACGTCAGGCGGGAAACGGTTTTGCCCGACGGCAGGGACGGACAGGCATAAAAGGGAGGAAGCCGGAATGGGTACTGTGGTGGACTATCTGAAAAAATACGGAAAATATTCGTTTCAGGAGATGCCCCTGACGGAAGTGGACAGCCTTGCCCTGTGTCAGCTCTCCTACTTAAAATTTGACGGAATGGTGCCGGATTTTCGGGAGGATGGGGAGCCGGTGATTCTGAAAGAGTTGACGGAACACCCGGATTACGAAAAACTGTTTGCCGATATTCGCTTCGAAAAAGAAAACAGAGCGCTTTTTCAGGAGATGACGCAGGGACGCCGTTTTGGAGAGATGAAGCTTCAATATTATGTAAACATAGTGGAGGAGAAATGGGAGACGCAGTTTTCGGCCATAGTCTGTTTTCCGGATGACGGGACTGCCTATGTGGCGTACAGGGGAACCGACGAGACCATCGTAGGGTGGAAGGAGGATTTCAACATGGCCTTTCTGACGCCGGTTCCGGGCCAGGAGTACAGCGTCCGGTATCTGGAGAACTTTGCCGGCAGATTTAAAGGGCCTTTCTATGTGGGCGGTCATTCAAAGGGCGGAAATCTGGCCGTGTACAGCGCCATGAACTGTGCGCCGGAAGTGCAGGAGCGGATACTGCGGATATACAGCCTGGACGGTCCGGGGTTCCGGCCGGAAGTGATGGACAGGGGCGGATACAGCCGGATAGCGGACCGGGTGGTGAAGATACTGCCCAATTCCTCTCTGGTGGGAATGATTTTTGAGCCGGATATGCATTTCCAGGTGGTGAAGAGCAGGACCTTCGGCCTTCTGCAGCATGATCCCTATACCTGGCAGGTTGCTTCCAACCACCTGGTCAGGGCAAATGATCTCTACGAGAGGCGCAAAAATATGGACAGTACCCTGAATGAGTGGATCCTGTCCCTTGACGAGGAGCAGCTGAAAACCTTTGTGGATACGCTTTACCAGGTCATCAGGGCGTCCCGGGCCCGGGATCTGATCGATTTTACGGCGGAGTGGAAGCGGAGCATGAACGGTATTATCGCTGCGCTGAAGGAGGTGGACGAGGGAACGAAGGATGTCCTGAAGGAGATAGTGGGTTCTCTGTTTGTGATAGCCAGGACTAACCGCAGAAGACAGGCCCGGGAACGGATAAAAAAGACCGGAGCTGCAGGAGAGCTAAAGGTTTCGAAAAAAACAGGAAAAAATTTTTGAGCCGTCCGTGCCTGACTTTTCTCTGTCGATCCGTTCGGGATGCCACTGGACGCCCAGGAGAGGAAGGGTTTTGTGGATTACTGCCTCGATACAGCCGTCCTGAGGGCAGGTCTGTATGGCGCAAAGTCCCTCTCCCAGCCTGCCGACGGCCTGGTGATGGGCGCTGTTGACCATCGTCTCTCCGCCGTAGAGGCGGTGGAGCCAGGAACCTTCCCGGATGACGGTTGGATGGTATTTGTCGCCGCAGTCGTAGCTATGCCGCTCCAGAGCGGGGGACGCCAGATGCTGAAGGATAGTGCCTTTCAGGCTGACGTTGATCAGCTGCATTCCCTTGCAGATGCCAAGGACGGGCAGCCGGCGTTCCAGGGCGCGGGCAAGGGCCTGCATCTGGAGAATATCCAGCCGGGTGTCAATGTTTCGGGAGCCGTGGTTTTCCTCTCCGAAAAAGGCCGGCGTGATATCGCCGCCGCCGGGGAGCAGCAATGCGCCGCAGCCGGTTATGGCGTCCGGGTCCAGGGTCACCAGGGGTTCAAAACCCAGTTTATGTATGGCGCTGACATAATTACTCGTGTCGGCTGCCGTTCCCGCAATTGCGATTTTCATGGAGATACTCCGTTTTTCTTTTTATCAGTATATGAACCTGCGGAGAAAAAAAGTCGTAACAGTTCAGCGCCCTGTCTGAACTGTTACAAAAAGTTAATATAAATTAAGGATTTTCTTTTTCGGAAGGCTTTACTCTGGAGAAAAATCTGCTAAAATAGGGTAAAAAGGCTTTTGAGGCGGTAGTTTTTCTGTGCTTCAGGGCCGGTGGCGAGGCGCTTTAGATGAGCAAGATTAAATTTGACAAAAGAAATGGGAGAGGGAATCTGCTGTTTTTATCCTTTTTGATTCCTTCCGCGATTATGCTGCTGTTGTTTATGGTCAAGAGGATATATCCTTTCGGGGACAGAAGTTTTCTGTTTGCGGACCTTTATCATCAATATATGCCTTTTTTCAGTGAGCTGCTTCACAAGGTCAGGGGAGGAGAGAACCTGAGTTTTTCCTTCAATGTGGGGATCGGCTCTAATTTTCTGGCTCTTTTTGTGTATTATCTGGCCAGTCCGCTCCACATTTTTTCCCTGCTGGTGCCTGAGCGGCATCTGATCGAATTTATCAGTTATCTCATTGTGCTGAAAGTCGGGTTTGCAGGACTGACTTCCTATCTGTATCTGTGGAAGCATGGTTCGGCTCAGGGGAAAGGCGGGATGGACGCGCCTTTCGGGACGCTGTTTTTCTCGTGTTTCTATGCCCTGTCCGGGTTTATGGCAGCCTATAACTACAATATTATGTGGGTGGACTGCGTGGTACTGCTTCCGTTGGTGGTTCTTGGACTGGAGATGCTGGTGAGAGAGGGGCGCTGGGGGCTGTACTGTGTGAGCCTGGCGCTGTGTATCTTTACCAATTATTATATTTCTATCATGGTCTGCCTGTTTCTTGTCCTGTATTTTCTCACGCTGTTGGCTACGGAAGGCAATTTTCTGCGCAGTGTTAAGTTATTTGTGCTGTTTTCCCTGCTGGCAGGGGGGATGGCGGCTGTGCTGCTGGTACCGGAAGTGTGCGCTATCCTGCAGACCGATTTTGGAGATATGAATTTTCCGAAGAAGGTGGAATCCTATTTTTCCGTGCTGGACATGCTGGCCAGGCACTGTGTCTGCGTCTATACGGAGAGGGGGCTGGATCACTGGCCGAATATCTATTGCGGCAGCGCGACGCTGATGCTGATTCCCATGTATGTGATGAATCAGTCGATTCCCCTGAGGGAGAAATTCTGCCGTCTGGGGCTGGCAGGGTTTATGCTGCTGGGATTTAGCACAAATATTCTCAATTTTATCTGGCATGGGCTGAATTATCCGGATTCGCTGCCGGCCAGACAATCCTTTATCTATATTCTCCTGGTGCTGACCATGTGTCACGATGCGTTCAGACGCATGTGCGAGACGGATAAACGCCAGATTTTTAACGGATATCTGTTTGCCGTGGGCTTTTTGCTCTTCTGTGAGAAATTTGTGGATCATGAGGATTTCGAGCTTGGTGTGAAATTGCTGACGCTTTTGTTTGTGACGGTCTACGCGCTGTTCTGTCATCTGTACTGGACCCGCAGGGATGCGGGCGTCCGGAGAGTGGTGGCGATCGGGGCGCTGATTGTGGTGGTTCTGGAATGTACGGTCAATACCTATGTCACGAGCGTGGGAACGGTGAGCCGCAGCGCTTATCTGGGCCAGCAGGAGGATTACAGGGCCTTGTACGATATGACGGCGGAGCGGGAGGAAGGCTTTTATCGCCTGGAGAAGTTTTCCAGAAAGACCAAAAACGACGGTACACTCACCGGATATCCCACGGCCAGCGTGTTTTCTTCCACGCTGAATTCCCAGGTGATGGATATGTATAAACGCCTTGGGATGCGTCACAGCAAGGTGTATTATTGTTTTGACGGCGCGACGGCTCTGGTATCCGCCATGTTGAATGTCAACTATATGTTCGGAGAATCGGAAAATTATGAAAACGGCCTCTATGCCCTGGAAGGACACAGCGGTGATATCTATCTGTATCGGAACCGCGCAACGCTGCCTTTCGGCTATGTGGCTCCTACCGGATTTGATCTGCCGGAAAACGAGAACAAGGGAATCTCTCTGCAGAATCAGATGGTGAGGGAGATGGGGGTGGAAGGACTCCTGTTCATCCAGGAGGAAAGCGTGCAGGCGGGAGACGACGTGGAGTTTACTGCGGCCGAGGGAGGGTATTATTATGCCATGCTTACGGCATCGGGGACAAACAAGGTAGATTATATCGGCGGCAGTACCCAGGAGGAGCGGTTTAATGATTTAAAGAACGGTTCCATACTTTATCTGGGTTATCTGGAAAAAGACCAGAGCATAACGCTGACAAACGGAAACGAGGAGGACGAGACGCCGAAGATATTTGCGAATGTCTACCGGATGGACGAGGAGGTGCTTGCGCGGACGCTGGAGCGGCTGTCTGCGCAGCATATGGAAGAGGTGAGCCGGGAGAGTGACTATATTTCCGGCAGGATTACCATGCGCGAGGCGGGAAGGCTGATTTGTTCCGTGCCCTATGAAGAGGGATGGAAAGTGCTGGTAAACGGGGAAGAGCGGAAGGGTGTACTGTTCGGCGGCTGTCTGATGGCATTTGATCTGGAGCCTGGGGAGTATGCCTTTGAGATGACCTATGTGCCCAAGGGCGCCGGAGCAGGCATCTGGATAAGTGCGGCGAGCCTGTTCTGCTTTGGGGCGGCCGCTGCGCGGAGTAAGTTTCGGGGCAGTCTTTTTCTGAAGAAGAGGAGAATCGGGAGGGAACAGCAATGAGAAAGAAAGTGGAAGCCGAGGCTGTGGATACCTTGAAGAGAACAGGCATGGTGGTGGCGGCAGCGATTATCATGGCAGTGAATCTGAAGACATTCGTGCGGGCGGGAGGGCTGATACCCGGCGGATTTACGGGGCTGACCAGGCTGCTGCAGGAGATCGGCGTTATGCTTTGGGGTGTGGAGCCGCCTTATACCGTGATCAATGTGACGTTGAATGCAATTCCCGTATTTATCGGATTTAAATTTATCGGAAAGAAATTCACGGGATATTCCTGTCTCATGATTCTGGTGTCGAGTATTGCCACGGACCTTTTTCCCGGCTTTGCGGTGACTACGGACACTCTGCTGGTGGCGGTGTTCGGCGGTCTGTTCAATGCGGTGGCTATAGCGGTCTGCCTGATGGCGGGCGCTTCCAGCGGCGGCACGGACTTTATCGCTATTTTTTTGTCTGAAAAATGGGATATGGATTCCTGGAATTACGTGTTTGCCTTCAATGTGATCATTCTGGGGGTGGCAGGCGCGCTGTTCAGCTGGGAAAAGGCGCTTTATTCCATTATTTTTCAGTTTACAAGCACACAGGTGCTGCACTCGCTTCACCGGCGTTATCAGAAACAGACATTGCTGATCATTACCCGAAAACCCCAGGAGGTATATGAAACCATCAGGGAGCTGACGAACCATGACGCCACCTTGATCAAGGGCGAGGGTTGTTATATGAAGAAAGAATGCAATATCCTGTACTCCGTGGTGGGCAGGGACGAGGTGCGGCGGGTACTGAAGCATGTGAGAGAGACTGATCCGGAGGCTTTTGTGAACATGATCCGCACGGACAGCCTGTCAGGACGATTCTATCAGAGACCCAATGATTGAGACAGAACAGTTCAGCGCCCTGTCTGAACTGTTACATTGAGACAGAACTATTGAGAGCGAAGAGGAAAACCAGGGTGGCATATTGAGGGAATTTATGTTAAACTATACCTATCCGGATTGCCGGCTTCAGCCGGATGGTTTGAAGGGAAAGGATAAGGGTGAATGTTTATGATGCTTGCGTTAATACCTCTTTTTGACGAAAATATGGCGGTGAAAGCTTATTCTGTTTTTTCCAGAAAGGATAATTTCCTGTTGAATCCCATGATGCTGGGAACCAGACAGAACGACGGCGCAGCCCTGGTGGAGGGGCTGGAACTGATTGAAAGCATGGGGATAGAGACTCTTTCCGAAGATAAGGAGATCTTCGTTCCGGTGAGCAATATTTCCGTTTTCTCCGATTTGGAGGCTCAATGCAGCGCACCTCATGAGAGACTGGTGCTTTTGCTGGACAATACCATTCCGCCTATAGAGATGTATGTGGAGCGTCTGCGGGAGCTGAGAGGAAAAGGATACCGGCTGGCCATGCGTAAGCTGGGAGTGGCGGATTTTGAGAATTACCGGGAAATCTTGAAGCTGACGGATTATGTTTTTCTGAATTACCAGAAGATCGCCATTGAAAAAGCCAGGATTTATTTCGGAAAACTATATCCCAATGTCAGATTGTGCGCGGGCAATATCGACACCATGGAAGTTTTTGAAGAGCTGAAAGCTTCCGGTGGGTATCAGCTTTATGAGGGCGATTTTTATCGTGTGCCGGTGACCAGAGGGCAGAACAGAGTGGCTCCTCTGAAAGTCAACTATATTGAGTTGCTGAATATGGTAAATAACGATAATTTTGAACTTGGCGATGCTGCGGATGTGATATCCAGGGATACTGCGCTCACCATCTCTCTGCTGAAAATGGTAAACACAATGGCGGTGAATTCCGGCATTACCACCATACGCCACGGCGCGGCCATGCTGGGGCAGAAGGAGCTGAAGAAATGGATCAACACTGCGGTGGCCAATGCTCTGTATGCGGATAAGCCCAGCGAGATTACAAGGCTGTCGCTGCTTCGGGCAAAATTCGCAGAGAATCTGGCTGCTCCCTTCGGACTGCAGGGAAAGGCAGATGAGCTGTTTTTGATGGGATTGTTTTCCGTGCTGGATGTCATCTTGGAGAAGCCCATGGAGGAGGCTCTGGAAATGGTGATGGTGGCGGGAGAGATCAGAGAGGCGCTGATTAATGGAGACGGGGTGCTGGCTCCGGTGCTGGATTTGCTGGTGCATTATGAGACGGCCAGCTGGCAGGAGGTTTCCAGGCAGCTGCTGCTTGCGGGGATCGGCGTGGAATGTATAAGCGAAGCTTATGAGAAGACGCTGGTGTGGTACAGGGAATTGATGACGGAGCGCAGATAGTATAATAGTATAATTCGGTAACAGTTCAGCACCCTGTCTGGACTGTTACATAATTCAAATGTTTTGAGAGCGAATGTGTGGAGATAAGATGCCTTCTCCGGCGACTCAGTTCAGGGACCGGAGAGGGAGAAGGGAAAGCCTATGAAAGCGTTTTTGATTTTGGAAGACGGCACTGTATTTGAGGGAATTCCAATCGGTGCCCACAGGGAAGTGATCAGCGAGATCGTATTCAACACATCCATGGCAGGATATCTTGAAGTGCTGACCGATCCCTCTTATGCGGGACAGGCAGTCTGTATGACCTATCCTCTGATCGGCAATTACGGCGTCTGCAGGGACGATATGGAGTCTTCGAAGCCCTGGCCGGATGGTTTTATCGTGAGGGAGCTTTCCCGTGTTTCCAGTAATTTCCGCTGCGACATGACTCTGCAGCAATTTCTCGAAGAAAACAATGTACCCGGTATCGCGGGCATCGACACAAGGGCCCTGACGAAGCTTCTTCGTGAGAAAGGCACCATGAACGGGATGATCACCACCCGGGAATACGCGGATACGGCGGAGATTCTGCCCAGGCTGAAGGCCTATGTCACGGGAAAAGTGGTGGAGAAGGTGATCTGCAGGGAAAAATATACCGTGGAGCCCTCCGTCAGCCCGGAGGAGAACGGTCCCCTGTCCGGTTCGGCCAGGTTCGACAGGGCGGCTTACGAAAGGGGCGTCCGGGAGCCCAGGCCTACTCTGGTCAGGGAGCTGAATGGGGCGGGCCTGAACGTGGCGCTTCTGGATTTCGGCGCAAAGGCCAATATCGCCCGTTCTCTTGCGGAGCGGGGCTGCCGTGTGACTGTGTATCCGGCCTTTACCCCGGCGGAGGAGATCATAGCCTCCGCTCCGGACGGCATCATGCTCAGCAACGGCCCCGGGGATCCCAAGGAATGCTCAGGAATCATAAAGGAAATCAGAAAGCTCTACGATACGGACATTCCCATATTTGCCATCTGTCTGGGACATCAGCTGATGGCCCTTGCCACAGGGGCGGATACTTACAAGATGAAATACGGCCATCGGGGCGGAAATCATCCGGTGAAGGATCTTGCTGACGGCAGGGTGTATATTTCTTCTCAAAATCACGGCTATGTGGTGGATATGGAGAAACTGGACCCCAAGGTGGCAAAGCCTGCCTTTGTGAACGTGAACGACGGCACCAATGAGGGGCTGATCTATACGGGGAAGAACATTTTTACAGTACAGTACCACCCGGAGGCCTGTCCCGGGCCCCAGGATTCCCGGTATCTGTTTGATCGGTTTATCGACATGATGAAAGCGAAAGGAGGCGCATCCCATGCCTAAGAATCCAAATGTAAAACGAGTCATGGTCATCGGCTCCGGCCCCATCGTCATCGGACAGGCCGCGGAATTCGACTATGCGGGCACCCAGGCCTGCCGCTCCCTGAAGGAGGAGGGGGTGGAAGTCATTCTGGTGAATTCCAATCCCGCCACCATCATGACGGACCGGGATATTGCGGACAAGGTATATATCGAGCCTCTCACTGTGCAGGTACTGGAGCAGATCATTGATAAGGAAAAACCGGACAGCATCCTGCCCACTCTGGGAGGCCAGGCAGGGCTGAACCTGGGGATGGAACTGGAGGAATCGGGATTTCTGGCATCCAGGGGAGTCACCTTGCTGGGAACTACGGCCGCAACCATCCGCAACGCCGAGGGAAGGCAGGAATTCAAGGACCTGATGGAGCGCATCGGGGAACCCTGCGCGGCCTCCAAAGTGGTGGAGAGCGTGGAGGAGGGGATCGGGTTCGCAGGGGACATCGGCTATCCCGTGGTGCTGCGCCCGGCCTATACTCTGGGAGGCTCAGGCGGCGGCATTGCCCAAAACCGGGCGGAACTGGAAGAAATCCTGGAGAACGGCCTGCGGCTGTCCAGGGTGGGACAGGTCCTGGTGGAGCGCTGCATCGCGGGCTGGAAGGAAATCGAATATGAGGTCATGCGGGACAGCGCAGGGAACTGCATTACGGTCTGCAACATGGAGAACCTTGATCCGGTGGGCGTGCACACAGGGGACAGCATCGTGGTGGCGCCTTCCCAGACCCTGAGCGACAAGGAATACCAGATGCTGCGCACCTCCGCGCTGAACATCATCAGCGAGCTTGGGGTTACCGGCGGCTGCAATGTGCAGTTTGCCCTGCATCCCACCAGTTTTGAGTACTGTGTCATTGAGGTGAATCCCAGGGTGAGCCGTTCTTCCGCGCTGGCTTCCAAGGCCACGGGCTACCCGATCGCCAAGGTGGCGGCCAAGATCGCCCTGGGGTATACCTTGGACGAAATCAGGAACGCCATCACCAGGAAGACCTATGCCAGTTTTGAGCCGACTCTGGACTACTGTGTGGTGAAGATACCAAGACTGCCTTTCGACAAGTTTATTACGGCAAAACGCACCCTCACCACCCAGATGAAGGCCACGGGGGAGGTGATGAGCATCTGCGACAGCTTTGAGGGAGCACTGATGAAGGCCATCCGCTCCCTGGAGCAGCATGTGGATTCCCTGCTTTCCTATGATTTCAGCGACCTGACCGCAGAGGAGCTGAGAGGCAGGCTGAAGGTGGTGGACGACCGCCGGATATGGATGATCGCCGAAGCCGTCCGGAAGGGGATCAGCTATGAGGAAATCCATGAGATCACCATGATCGACATCTGGTTTATTGACAAGATTGCCCTTCTGGTGGAGATGGAGGAGGCGTTGAAGACCCGGGAACTGACTCCGGCGCTGCTGAAGGAGGCCAAGAGGATTGCCTTTCCGGACAGGGTGATCGCCGGACTTACGGGAAAGAGCGAGTCCCTGATTCGGGCCATGCGCCATGAGAACGGCATCCGGGCCGTCTACAAGATGGTGGACACCTGCGCGGCAGAGTTTGCGGCGTCAACTCCTTATTACTATTCCGTGTATGGGGGAGAGTGTGAAGCCTGCGCGGAAACGTCCTCCCGGGGCAGGGGAAAGAAGGTTCT
The DNA here is from genome assembly GCA_910586515.1 of uncultured Acetatifactor sp. GTDB lineage: Bacteria > Bacillota > Clostridia > Lachnospirales > Lachnospiraceae > Acetatifactor. The sequence goes on along the minus strand of CAJUGL010000034.1, from coordinate 7,993 downwards.
GGTCCTGGGTTCGGGTCCCATCCGCATCGGCCAGGGCATTGAATTCGACTATTGTTCCGTGCATGCCACCTGGGCCTTCTCCCGGGCGGGCTATGAGACCATTATCATCAACAACAATCCGGAGACGGTGAGTACGGATTTTGATATTGCGGATAAACTGTATTTCGAACCCCTGACCCCGGAGGACGTGGAGGCCATCGTGGACATCGAGAAGCCGGACGGGGCTGTGGTCCAGTTCGGCGGCCAGACCGCCATCAAGCTTACGGAAAGCCTGATGAAGATGGGTGTGCCCATTCTGGGGACAAAGGCGGAGGATGTGGACGCTGCGGAGGACAGGGAGCTCTTTGACAAGATTCTGGAGGAGACGGGAATCCCCCGGGCAGCAGGAGGCACTGTGTATACCGCCCAGGAGGCCAAAGCCGTGGCAAACCGTCTGGGGTATCCCGTACTGGTGCGGCCTTCCTATGTCCTGGGAGGTCAGGGGATGCAGATCGCCATTTCGGACCAGGAGATCGAGGAATTCATGGCCATCATTAACCGCATTGCCCAGGACCACCCCATTTTGGTGGACAAATATCTCCAGGGCAAGGAGATCGAGGTGGACGCGGTCTGCGACGGCACGGATATTCTGATTCCCGGTATTATGGAACATATCGAACGGACAGGCGTACACTCCGGGGACAGCATCTCCGTCTATCCGGCTCACACCATCGGCAAGCTGGTGAAGGACAAGATTGCGGAGTACACCAGGAGACTGGCAAAGGCGCTGCATGTAAAGGGACTGATCAATATTCAGTTTATTGCCATTGGAGAGGACGTATATGTCATTGAGGTAAATCCCCGTTCTTCCCGCACCGTGCCCTATATCAGCAAGGTGACGGGCATTCCCATTGTGGATCTGGCCACGGAAGTTATTTTGGGCAAAACCATCAGGGAACTGGGCTATACGCCCGGACTGCAGCCTGAGGCGGAATATTATGCCATCAAAATGCCGGTATTCTCCTTTGAGAAAATCCGGGGGGCGGAGATCAGTCTTGGGCCGGAGATGAAGTCCACGGGGGAATGTCTCGGAATCGCCAGACAGTTCCACGAGGCGCTGTACAAGGCATTTCTGGGCGCAGGCGTGAACCTGCCCAGACATAAGAAGATGATCATTACCGTAAAGGATGCGGACAAGGGAGAAGCCATAGAGATCGGCCGCAGATTCGCCAGGCTCGGCTATACCATCTATGCCACCAGAAGCACGGCGGCTGCGCTGAACGAGGCGGGGGTGAAGGCCCTGAAGGTAAACAAGATTTCCCAGGAGTCACCCACGGTGATGGACTTGATTCTGGGGCACCGGATCGATCTGGTGATCGACACCCCCACCCAGGGACGGGACAAGTCCAGGGACGGTTTCCTGATCCGCCGCAACGCCATAGAGACCGGGGTGAACTGCCTTACCTCTCTGGATACCGCCAGGGCTCTGGTGACCAGCCTGGAAAATGCAGGACAGGAGCTGACTCTGGTGGACGTGGCGAGGCTGTAGAGGTAAAATCGGAGTGTGAGATGAAGTTCATATGAAAAGTGCTGTTTTTGTCAGGAAGCTGTTTTTCCTGTTGATGCTTGGCTGCATGTGCCTGGCGGGCTGCAGCAGAAAAGAAGGAGGGAATCCTGCGGGGGATAGCGGGGGAGGTTCCGCAGTGCAGGAAGAATCGGACGGCAGAGGCGATGTGAGAGAGCTTAGTTTCGTGGATGAGGCCCTTTTCCAGGAGAAGGAGGGTTATATTCTGGGAATTCAGTTTTTCCAGGGGGAAGCCATACAGCTGCGCTGTGTGAATGCGGCGGGGGCTTCCGCAGATATCTATCTGGACAGGGCAGACGGAAGCAGTGAGCTTTTGTATGAGGCTTTGCCGGATGTGACGTATGATGAAAATATACACCAGAACCAGAACGAATGGTACATGGTCCAGGACGGAAGCATTTACTGCATCGCCAGAAATTCTAATACGGGCGGCTGTTCTCTGGCGAAACGGGACGCCCAGGGAAATGTGGTGTATAAGGTGCAGCTGGACCTGACGGTAGACGACATCTGTCAGCTGGCCGGAGGAAGAGTGATTTTGGTGCTGAAAGACAGCAGCTTGGACGTCCGGAATGTCAAACCACGGCTGGGGGAGCTGGACCAGGACACGGGGAAGGTCAGTGAACTGTCCCAGATTAAGACAGAAAGCGGGGACTATATCGGGGCAGGGGAAGAAAACCTGCTGATACTGAATTCCATAGGCGGAGTCCGGGAAGTCAATGTGCAGGACGGGAGCAGTACCGATATCATGAAATTCGCAGGCACCACCTATGGAATAGACACAGGGAAATGGAAGGGGTGGCTGAGAGATGTAAGGGTAACGGAGGACGGCGGGGTGGAGCTGTTGTGGCGTGACCGTGAAGGTCGTGGGACAAAAGAGACACTTGCCTGGAAGCAGGTGGATAAGATACCGGTGGTAATGCGGGGGTTCCACTTTAATAATATATGGATTAAAGACGCCGTTGCCGCTTTTAACAGGAGCAATGATACTTATTATATCTCATTGGAGGAGGCGGAGGGCGATCTGGAGGATTTCACCACCCAGACCAGTGTACAGATAGCGGCGGGCGGGGGCCCGGATCTGCTTTACGGAGAGGTCTTGTCGGATTATATTCAGGGAATGTTGGACAAGGGCGGGTTTGAGGATCTGGCGCCTTACATGGCAGCCTCCGGCATAAAAGAGGAGGATTATTTTCCCATTGCTTTCAGCACCTGGCGCAGGGACGAGAAGATATACGGAGTCAATGTAACGGTGTGGAACGAGCGTTACATTATGGATGCCTCTGTTCTGGGGGATGGCGCAGGTGAGCCGGATATTGAGACATTGATTGACGCGCTGTATGCTTATGAGGACAGGGCGATGTACACGGATTACCGTAGTTCCAGGGAGATACTCAGGATGTTCCTGGAAGGGTCCGAGGACCTGTGGGGGATGGTTGACTGGGAGCAGGGGAGCTGTGATTTCAGCGGAGATCTGTTTTCGAAGATGCTGGAAGTGGCCAGGCGGTATCCCTATGACGAGTATCAAGAGTACCCTGTCCTTGCCGAGAGGGAGTCATGTTATGATCTGATCAGTTTCCTGGCTCCTTCGGTGCTGGAGGAGATGGGGAAGGTACAGGTGGGAGTCCTGTTTGATGACGGCTGCTATCCGGTCCAGAACACGCGTACTCAGATTTTCTCTATCAATGCCAATTCCGGCCGGAAGCAGGGTGCCTGGGAATTTATTGCCTTCCTTTTGGGAGAGGAGAGGCAGCAGTGGCTGGGGAGTGCGGGTTATAATGAAGTTCCTGTCCACAGAAAAGTATTCCGGGAAAAACTGGATGCTGAACTGAAGAAGTATGAGAGCATGGGCGGGATGGTACGGATTCCTTACACTTATACTGTCAAGGGGAAATATATGACGGAATATCGTGAACTTCCGCTGGAGCAGGTGAATGAGGAATGGATAGATGCCTTTATCAAAGCAGCGGAGGAGACCAGGGCGCTGCCGGTGCGCACGAATCCCATCCTGGATATTATCTGTGATGAAGCGGAGGACTATTTTAACGGGACAAAGAGCGCGGCGGAGGTGATCAGTGTGATGGAAAACCGGGCCCGGCTGTACATGAATGAGAATGCCATAAAATAGGCAGGCTCCGGGGAGGCCTTAAGAGATGGGCGCCTCTCGCAGAAAGGCGGTTTATCAATATGAGTGTGAGCAATGCACCCAGAATTTTAGAAAAAAAGCTGTTTTTATATTTGACGGAATTTTTTGCGGGAATGTCCGTGATGGCTGTGGAGCTGGGCGCCAGCAGGCTGTTGGCTCCCTACTTCAGCTCCTCCCAGATCGTGTGGACCATCATTATCGGAACCATCATGATTGCCATGGCGCTGGGAAATATTTACGGAGGGCGCAGCGCGGACAAAAATCCGGACCCGGGCAGGCTGTATGGGAGAATCCTCATCGCCGCCGTGTGGATTGCGGCGATTCCGGCTGTGGGGAAATATATTATCGTGGGTATTTCGGCGCTTCTGATATTCTCCGTGAGCAGCAATTTCCTGATTATCGCAGCCTTTGCCGCCTGTATGGTGATCTTTGTGTTTCCGCTGTTCCTGCTGGGGACGGTGACGCCCTCCCTGGCCAAATACACCGTGGGCAATCTGCAGGAGAGCGGAAAGGTGGTGGGAACCCTGGGGGCCTTCAATACCATAGGCAGCATCATCGGAACCTTCGTGCCCACCTTTGTGACCATCCCCGCAGTGGGGACATCCGTTACCTTTCTGATTTTCGCGGGGATTTTACTGGCGCTGGCCATGCTGTATTTCTTCAGCGCCGGAAAGGGGAAGAGGAAGGGCGGGGCAGTGACGGCCCTTCTGCTTTACCTGGTCTGCTGCGGCCTGGGATATTCGGACAGCTTTGCCTTCTGGGAGAATAATCTGGCCTATGAAGGAGAGTCCGTGTACAATTACCTCCAGGTAAAGGAAAGCGGCAGAAGTGTAATTTTGTCCACCAATGTGCTCTTCGGCGTACAGTCCATCTACATGAAGGAACAGGGACTCACGGGCATGTACTATGACTATGCCATGGCTGCGCCCCTGATGGTGGAGGGAAAAGCGCCTGAGGACTGCAGGGTGCTGATTCTGGGCATGGGCACAGGCACTTACGCCACCCAGTGCAGGAAGTATTTCGGGGACATGGAGATGGAGGGAGTGGAGATTGACGAGAAGATTACGGCTCTTTCCAGGGAGTATTTCCATCTGCCTGAGGAGGTTCCGGTGACCACCTATGACGGCAGGGCTTTTCTCAATGCGGTGGAGGAGAAATACGATGTGATTATGGTGGACGCCTATCAGGATATTACCATACCCTTCCAGATGTCCTCTGTGGAATTTTTTTACCTGGTGAAATCCCATCTGGCGGAAAACGGCGTCATGGTGGTGAATATGAACATGCGGGGCAGCGGGGAGGGCAATATCAATCAGTACCTGGCGGATACCATTGCCTTTGTGTTTGACCAGGTTCATACGGTGGAGGTGCCCGGCTCCACCAACCGGGAACTCTTCGCCTCGGACAATGAGGCCATTCTGGACTGTTTTGAGGAAAAGCGCCTGGAACTGGACAAGACAGACCTGTACGCCATGATGGAGCGGACATCGGACAGCCTGACGCCTTATGAAGCAGGGGGCTATATTCTGACGGATGACAAGGCGCCTGTGGAGCTGCTGGGCATGCGCGTCATTGATGAACTCATCGGGGACGAGGTGGCGTACTATAAGGAAATCTACCGGGAAAGGGGACTGACAGGGCTGCTTGAGGCGTTTTAGTGAATAAAAACCCGAATCTGACATATACTATCCAATAGAAAAAGTATAGCGGTTTTGCGTCTGTGTGCTGCCGGACGCAAGGCTGAAAAAGCGCAGCACAGAAATGTGAGGAGAATATGAAAGCTGAAACCTATCCCTTTGTAGTCCGTCCCCTTCCCTATGAATATGATGCGCTGGTTCCTGTGCTGGACGAAGAGACGCTGACTTTTCACCATGACAAGCATTACAAGACCTATGTGGACAACCTGAACGGGGCGCTTGCGGATTATCCGGAGCTGCAGAAGAAGAGTCTCACGGAGCTGCTGTCTCAACTCAATATGCTGCCCGGAGCCGTACAGACAGCAGTGCGCAACAACGGAGGGGGCGTTTACAATCATGAGCTGTATTTTGATTCCATGAAGGAACCTGTGGGACAGGAGCCGTCGGGAGCCCTGGCGGAAGCCATTGACAGGGATTTCGGCTCCTACAGACAGTGGAAAGAGCAGATGAAACAGGCGGCTGTAGGGAAGTTCGGTTCCGGCTGGGCATGGCTGGTGGCGGATGGAGACGGTATTCTGTCCATTGTCCAGACTGCCAATCAGGATGTGCCGGATCTGGAGGACTATACCCCGATTTTGCTGGTGGATGTGTGGGAACATGCCTATTATCTTCAATATCAGAACCGCAGAGCGGATTATGTGGACGGGTGGTTTGGACTGATTAACTGGCGCAAGGCTGGTAAACGATATGAAGATAGCCTAGAGACGGGAAACCGGAGAAAATAACAGACATCTGGGGGGAACCCCCATTGTTTAAGTTCGGCCTATTTATACTGCACACCAATTGAATTTGCAGTGCAACCCGACTGCAGACCGTCAGCCAGGTATTTTCCCGAAGGTATCACTGTAAATCCTGGCGGTCTGCAGTATAATAGAGGAAGAGGAAATAACGGGAATCAGGAGAACATGAATCAGATAAATTACCAGAAAGAACTGGAGAAAAAGATAAACGGTCTGCAGGGAACTGCGCCCTTGCTGTGTCTGCACAGCTGCTGCGCTCCCTGCAGCAGCTATGTAATGGAGTATCTTTGCAGATATTTTCGAATCACAGTATTTTACTTTAATCCGAATATCTCCCGGACAGAGGAATATCGAAAACGGGTGGAAGAGCAGAAGCGCCTGATCGCAGCCTTTAATGAGGAGGGAAGAGGTTACCCCATGGCCATAGAGGAGGGGGATTATGAACCCCGGCGTTTTTTTGCTGTGGCCAAAGGGCTGGAAGACTGTCCGGAAGGCGGAGAGAGATGTTTCCGCTGTTACGAGCTGCGCCTGCGGGAGACGGCAGAATACGCAGCAGCGGGCGGGTTTGATTATTTTACCACCACATTGACCATCAGCCCTTTGAAAAACGCGCGGAAAATCAATGAAATCGGTGAGAACCTGGCTCAGACATTCGGCGTGGCGTGGCTTCCCTCGGATTTCAAGAAAAGGGACGGGTATAAACGGTCTGTGGAACTGTCTGCAGAATACGGCCTGTACAGGCAGGATTATTGCGGCTGTACATATTCCGAAAGAGAAAGGTCATAAACATAGGGCAGACCCTTACCGTTCTTCCTGTATGAACACTCCCGCCCGATTCTGAATCACTGCCGCCGCCTCTTCCATGGTTTTATAGCCGTCCAGATATCCTTCCATTTCCTCCCGAATAATGGTCAGCAGCTTTTCTTTTCTGCCCCTCCTGATCACATCGCTGAAATCCGCTTCGGAGACGGCATTCAGAATCTGTTCCTTTTCCGTTTCGGAAAGAGGGCGCTGATCAAAGACGCTGTAAAATACCACAGTCTCCTCCAGCATCTGCTCCAACAAATCCCTGCGGCTTGGAAAGCCATACAATCCGGGTCCCTCCGGTTCCGACAGAAAATATTTCAGAAACGCCCATGCGCCTTCCTTATGCCGTGATCTGGAAGGAATTCCTAATGCGTCAAACACCTGGACACGATGCAGTGCCCTGCCGTCTGAAGACGGATAGCCCACGATTACCGCATCCTGATCAAATTCATCCAGATATCGTGCATACTCCTCTGCCGAGCTCAGAGCCGCCTGAATTGCCATCTGCTCCCCGGTGTCCTGGCCTCCGCCCCTGTTCTCGTACTCTTTGCCTGCCGACTGTTCCGCTATCCATTTCATCAGGCAGCAGAACTCCTCGCCGTCAAAGCCGCACACCCCGTTTTCCCAGTCCACAAACCGCTCCGCAATATAATCCCCCCAGAAGAATTCCAGATTATACGCAAAACTGTTCCTGTCAAAGAGAGTGTAATCCGGATACCGCTCTGTCAAGGACATGGCATCCTCCATATCCCATCCAGAAGTTTCTCCAAACAGAGACGATCTCCCTAATACGGTCTGCAGAAGAATAGTAGTCGGAATACAAACCAGTCTTTCCTCCAGCGTATAAGCAGCTGTTACATTTTCCAGGAAATCATCCTTTTCCAGTACCGGGCTTTCATCCAGATAATCAGTATAACAGAATCTTAAGGGATAAGCCAGCATATTTTGAGAGGGCTGAATGGGTGCCTGAGTTAGATTAGAAAAATATGTTACCATTCACAGCTGATCAATATCTGATTTTTAAGGAAGTCCCGTTGGGGCT
>CAJUGL010000033.1 GCA_910586515.1 uncultured Acetatifactor sp. | reverse complement strand
AATGGCAGTGTTGCCACCGTCCATGTAATTCCGTCTGCGCTGTATGCCGCCTTATTTCTGTTGTCGCTGGCAACTGCTACGAACTTCCCGTTTCCATAAACGACTGACTTCCAATTCTGGGATAATGGTAGCGTTGCCACCGTCCATGTAATTCCGTCTGCGCTGTATGCCGCCTTATTACCGTAGGCAATTGCCACGAACTTCCCATTTCCATAGGCGACTGAAGTCCAGGTTACAAATAATGGCAGTGTTGCCTCCATCCACGTGACGCCGTCTATGCTGTATGCTGTACTATTGCTATTATCAGCAACTGCAACAAACCTCCCATTTCCATAGGCGACTGAAGTCCAGTACTTTGATAATGGCAGCGTTGTTTCCCACCAATCCACTCCGAGAATGTACTGTGCCTCCGAGAATTCCGCAGTCAGACTTCTATCTGCTGACACAGGAAATGTATACTGCAATTCTTCACAGATAATTGCTCCGCTTTCCTTCCAGCCCTCAAAGATGAAGTTGGTCTCTTCATCTGGTTCTGCTTCTATGGTGATTGTCATTCCATCGGATACCATCCCGCCACCCTTGACTGTACCGCCAGCCAAGGGGACGGCTTGCAGCTCAATAATACGAACATTGTCTGGAAGCGAACCTCCCTCGCTAAAAGGGACCACTGTATCAGCACCAGGGGGAATGTATCCCCACTTCCCTTCCGAATCCTGGCCAAAGCCAAGCCCGCCAAGCATCTCTAAGATTTCCTCTGTCCTCGTGCTGTCCACTCCCGGCGGTCCCTGGGGACCGGCAGCGCCAGTATTTCCCTTTGGTCCCTGCTGCCCTGGCTCTCCCTTTTCACCAACTACACGTCCAAGATCAATCTCTGCCATGTTTGTCCTCCTTATCCCCGTCTGCTCCAAATGGCACTAATACCTGGCTCCCAGGCGCCTTATACCCCCAGCTTCCTTCTTCATCCTGGCCAAAGCTAAGTCCGTTCAGCCCGTCGACGGCTTTCTTATCCTGGTCTATATAATCAGCGGAGAGCCCTTTCCCGTCCTCCGCCTCTACCTTTCTGTCCAAGCTTTTCTTCAGCGCCATATCATTTTCAATTAACTGTTTTGCTGCGGCATTTGCATGATCCGCATGAACCGGATCCGTAGTCTCCACTATCTTTATTTTTTCGGAAAATACCGGCTCCTTACTGGCTGTATAATCTTTCATAAGCCCTCCTTCCCGCACATTTTGTTAAAAGACCGCTACGCATGCTCCGTTGTGTCCTTTCTGCTTAAATCCAATCCTGCCCATACCTAAGACTTCTATTTTTCACAGAAAGAAAACATGCCCTGGGAACCAGATATATTTCGTTCTCTGTACCTTCTTTCCACGTTCCATCATGGAAATTATAACTTGAACATCCAGAAACAATAATCTTAGCCCCAGCAGAAATCTCCGTATGGTTTCTTGCGTTTTGTATTGTCGCCATTCTTTGTAAATATAATCTCCTTCCCCCATCAAAGAACATGGCCTCAAGCGGTATTTTAAATTCGCTTTCCTGATCTGTAAAGAAAACCATGCCTGTTGTATGATTTTTTATGGTTCCCCAGTTAGAAAAAGCGGAATAAATAATTTCTACAAAAACCTGACCCCATTTATACTCAAAATTTTCAGGAAATGTTGCAAGGACTGTATCGGCTTCATACGTTGCGTTACTATGGGTGCCAATCACAATCCGTTCAAACCTCGCGGCCTCCTCAATATCCTCGCCTGCTCCAAATGGCACTAACACTTGGCTCCCAGGCGCCTTATACCCCCAGCTTCCATTTTCATCCTGGCCGAAGCCAAGGCCATTCAGCCCGTCGACGACTTTTTTATCCTGGTCCGTATAATCATTGGCGGAAAGCCCCTTCCCCTCCTCCACGTCCACCTTATTCTTTAAAGTATCCTGAAAATCGTCATACGTCACATACATTACGGAAGGGTTTGTAACCGTTACTTCCGCTATATTTGCCACCGTCAGCGTCAAACGCACCCGCCTCTTTACCGTGGCATTTCCGGTTCCGGGAATCACCTGCTGCGCGTCATCTCCGGAATTATCATAAGCATACAGCTTTACCCCTTCGTCGGTTTCCACCGTCACACCGATCTCCCGGAAATAATACTCATACTCTTTTTCCGGAAGCTCTGCGGTAATCATACATACCGCGTCTTTCACTACAATTTCCAGTTCCTCGATCTCATACAGCTGATTCACCAGCCCCTTCAATTCTTGAGACTCTCCTGTAAAACTTCCGTCCCCCACTGCAATTGACCGGATTTTCAGTTTCTGCGCAGCCTGGGCGGCACTCAGGGCCTTCTGCCCGTCTGCCGTCAATTTTAAGCCTTTCCATGCCATTTCTTTCACTCCATTCTGTAAACCAGGTGCCCCGCTTCATTGATGCGGTACCTATCTGCATTTTCTACCAAATCAGAATCCACAATCAAGTGTCCGTTCCCATCAATTCTGAAACCAACCTTTTCCTCCGAATCTGCCGTAACCAGCAAATGTCCCTTCTCGGTTACCCTAAACGCATACGGAGACAGTGAATCCCTTAGTTCCAAAATATCCGTTTCCTCTGTCGCCCCTCCGGCATACACCACCCCTTCAGAAATCAGGAAAAGATTCTCAACTTCACACAGTTCCAGTATTTCCACCTCTTCCAGCACGCCGCCGGCATAGACTGCTGCACTGCCTTCCGGAATTTCATAAGTAACCCAGGCAATAATATTTGCCGGAAGCATAAACTCCAGGGTATACTCCACCTCACTTCCTATGGAGCTGCTGTCTGTATACAGGCAGACAAACACTTCGTATCCTTCCCCGAAATTATTGGCTATCGTATATCTTCCTGCAGCTCCGGGTATGGACGCAAGCTTCTGCAGGAGCATTCTCCATGTATAGGGATACGAAGTATACCACCTGTAGAGCAGCCTTGCCCGCCTCTCCTCCAGTCCGTCACCCGGATCCGGCCGAATCCCCAAAAGGGCCTCGAATCTGGCAATCCCATATTCGTCAGCCGTTACAATAAACTCGTTTTTCAGAACCCTGTCAGCAGCTTTCCAGGCAAGGGTAAACTCCGGGTTCTCCGCTGTCAGGGTAAGGTTAATTTCCTTATACTCCGCCATAAATGGGGGAAGATAGGAAACAAGGTCTGCTTCTCTTACCATCCGCTTACACCCCCAGGCATCGGAATTTCATATTTTCCCAGATTCAGGTTGCTGTTTGAGCCGTTAATTGCCGTATTCTGCACATCAACCACACCCGGAACATGCAAAAGCCGGGTATCAATCTGGCTTATCCGCACAATCAGGTATGGGGCATCGGCCCATTCTTTCCGAAGCTCCAGGAGATAGGAAGCTACACCCTCGTCAAGGCGGCTTTGGAGACTCCCCCACCCGTAACCCGGCGCAAAAGTCAGGGAAGTTTTAACCGTGATGTCCCTTGCCTGGGCGCTCTCCACCTTAACCACATGCCCCACAGGCGCAAGCCCATAGCCTTCCCCTGCGTTTGCTTCCGGGTCAATGGCGGTCTGAACTGCCTGGACAAGAGCATCTGAAGCAGGCGCAAACTCTGAATTGATAATCGTTAAAAGAACGGTTCCGCCAACCGTCAGTTTCTTTTCCTTTGCCGCACGGTAAACCGAATCCAGCCAGTTTTTTACCTCCCCGCCCAGCGTATCCCTGATGTCGTTGTACCAGCTTTCAACACTTTCTTTGGGAATCATGCCGGCGGGAGAAATGTCGCCGTTCCATACCCTTGTTACTTTCGTCCTTCCAACTCCGGGAATGGAGTTTGTCTTTTCCAGGTAATCCGCCCTGTTTCCGCCGAAAGCGTTTTCATCAAAAGATGAAAAATACCGCTGCCGTAAATCCTCCGTCTCTTCCTCATCCTCCCCGGGAATCAGAATTTCCGTCAGCTCCGCTGTCTGTAAACCCCTGATATATTCCATGGGGATCATACTTCCCAGATACTGGTTCCCGATCTTTCCGGCTGTTTCACATTCCACCAGGTATTCCCCGTCAGCAATCTTTTCGGTCACAAGATAATCCATATCGCTGATATTAAAACGCTGCCCGGTTACCTCGATATCGGAAGGCGCAAACACCCCTTTCAGTACCGCTCTGGTTGCCTTATGCGGAGAGATCCCCCGTTCCCTGCACCGCAGGATCAGGAATTCCCTGGAAGCGGTATCCCCGTAAGCCTCCCGCAGAATCGTGTCAAGCTCAAGATACAGGATCTGCAGTTCAATGGCTGTGGGAGAATGGGTGTCCCAGATGACTGACCCTTCCCGCTTGTCAAACCTGTCCGGGATACGCCCCAGCATCCTGTCAAGGATCACTTCATAAGTAATATCTTCATACATTAAAAAGCCACCTCCCTCCCCATCTGCACATCTCCCAAAATGGTGTGCGCTGTAAATGCAACATGAATAACGCCCCTCTGAGGAAAATCAAATTCAAAGTTATCCACTGCGGTTATACGGTCATCCCAAAGAAGCGCCTCCGAAATACGGCGGGGCAATTCCGAACAGACATAGGTTACAGGCTCCCCAAAAAGATCAATCAGTTCAATCCCATAGTTCCAGCTGTACATAACGTAGTGATAGCGCTCCGTCATGATCATTTTATAGATTGCCTGCCTTACCGCTTCCAGCTCATCCGTGTATCCGCGCACCTGCTTTATGTCCATCTGCATTCTGTAGGTAAAACCAGGCTGCTCCTTTATTTCGAAATCCCGGCTTAGAAAACCGGCTGTAGATGGTATCATAGCGCCCCTCCGATCCTGTCCAGAACAACATACTTCTGCCCGCCCTGTTTCCTTGCCAGGAGGACCGTCTCACCCACTGCCAACGAATTAAGCATTACCATGCGCTTCTTTCCTGAAACTTTATGGCTATGAGACGAATAAGACGTTTCCCCGCTCCCTCCTCCTTTTTCCTCCGTCTCCCACTCCACCGTCACCTCCGTCTCATAATCCGTTACATGCCTGGCAAGCACAAGCTGTCCCTCTCCCAAGGTCATCTTCTGTTCCACATTGATTTCCAGCGGGGAGACCCTGGTTACTTTTCCAAAGCATAGATTAACCGGCTTTCCCGCCTTCACAGCGTCCAATGCCGCCTTTTTCATTGCTTCCACTAACCCATTCGCATCAGCCAATAAATTCACCTCCCCTGAGCGTCAGCTCCATCCTGTGATGATTCTCTTTAAAAATATGCCTGCACTTCTCCACCAGCATAAAATTCTTCAGCCGCGTGTCCCCTAAGTCCAGATTGACCACCACCATGGACCCCGCCCGTACTCTGCTGTCTCCGAAAGCGTTTGTTATTTTCAGATTCCGGGTCTTTTTGTTATACAACTTTAACAGGGCATCCGCCTTCGCCCGGCCGTTCTCCCCTTTGGACAAAGTATCGAAATACTGCAGCACGCCCCATCGGTAGATATTGCTGCCGTCCTGGGCAATGTAGACCTCACGCTTCCCGGTATCCTCATTGTCATAAGTCAATTTGATCTTATTGTACGTGCTGTCATCAATGGAAGACGTGTATTCATAGTTCTCCCCGGTATCCTCATCTATCATCAGGTAAGCTCCCGGCGCCCCCACATACATGGAAGACAAATGTTTCAATGCCAGCTTTCCGAAATCGTCATACAGAACATACATTTCCCCGGTATTAGTCAGTGTCTGGTCAAGGGCGTTTTCTATCATTTCAAAAAGAGAAGAATCCTCTTCCACCCTTGACGGGATCACATACCCGGTATCTTCCAGCGTGCCCACATTCAAGGCAAAGTCTTTTGCCAGCATCCGGATAAGCTGTGCCGCTGTTTTTCCTTCATAGACTTTGGTATCCTTGTTTTTCAGGTATCGGAGCTGGTCATAGGCGGTGACCGTGATGATCCCCTCCCTGTCCCGCTGCTGCTTAAACACAAAGCCGAAAAATATGCCCCGCCCATCCGCCTTCATTCTGACCGCGCTGCCCTCTGAAAAATCCAGCAGATCATCCTTCACCACTTTGAAAACCAGCTTTCCAGGCGCTCCCTTCCGTTCCGTTGTCCACTCAATCCCCTCTTCCACGGCCGGCAGATACGCCCTTGTGCCGGTTTCGTTTCCTACCAGGATTTCTATGTTCATAAAAAAGTCACCTCCCTCCGAAATGGACCATACACTTCCTCATGCCGCCGGAATGGTCAGCACCTGCCCGGGATAGATCAGGTTTGGGTTGCCGCCGATGATGCCCTTATTCGCATTGTAAATCACCGTATATTTTGCGCCGCTGCCATAAAACCGCTTTGCGATGGTCCACAGACAGTCCCCTTTTACCACAGTGTAGGACTGGGCGGAAGACGGGGCCGGGGATCCCGACGTTTCCCGCTGCCCGCCCACGCTTGCCCGGGACGTGGAAAAGCTGACGTCCACCGTCTTGGTACCGTAATCCCTCCATTGCTTCAGTTTCACCTTGACCAGAAGATCATGCCCCTCTTCCGCGTCCTCCGTGACTTTATAATCTTCCAGAGATACCCGGATATTTGTATTAAACAATGCGCGCCCGTCGGGACGCTGGCGGCAGACAATGAACTGAAAAGGCTTCCTTCCTGTTTTCAGGCTCTCAAAACAGCCCAGAAAATAATCCGCGCCTGCAAACCCTGATTTATATACCGCAAACGGATACTGCTCCTGAGGTATCCGGCATTCAAACTCAATGTCCGTAAGTCCTGCCGTTTTCAGGATATTGACCTCCCCCTCATTGATCAGGGTAACCGTTTCGTTTGTGTTGTTGATTTTGATCTGGAGCTTCGGCGGCGCTATGGGCAGGAGGCACTTATCCAGGTAAAAATCATATCCGCTTTTCCGCATTATTCATGCACCCCTTCCGTAATACTGTCCACAGCATCATTTACGGCATCGGTCAGGCCGGAGACAACGCCGTCCAAATCCATGCCGCTGCTGATATTGTTATGGTTGTTCTGCTCGATATTCACCTCGGCCACCGTATACCGGTTCACCGATTCCTGCTCCGCAATGTCCCTCAGGTAACGAAGCTCTTCCTGTGTGATGTCCATGGCATCCGCAATCGCGCCGGTATTCCCGGCAATATCATCAATGCCGCTTCCAATCCCTGCCAGTTCGGCGCCGGGGGTGTAATTGCCGGGGGTGTAATTGCCGGGACTGTAGCCGCTAAGATCCTCATATTCCTCCGGGCCGGGGATGTTGGTTTCAAACAGGGAGGCCAGGTCAAATCCCGCGATCTTTTCCTCTATCCCCTGGCCAAAGGAATAGCCGGCATCCCAGGCTTTCCCATAGTCCACATAGTCCATTTTTTCAAAGTACTCCACCCATCCGGCTTTATCCTTGACTGCCTGCTGTGCTTCCTCCAATTTGGAATAAAAACCATCAAGCCCGCTTGTAATATCAACCGTTACACCCGGTATTTTATTGATCAGGGTTTCGATTGCATGCGCCATGTTCTGGATGTACCCTATCACCGTCAGGCACATGTCATAAAAAAGCACTTTGACGGCAGCTACCGGGTCATTGAATACATTGGCAAAAAAATTAGCCAAAGATGCAAAAAAGTTCCAGACCGGCACCACAAACGTATTAATGATATGCGCCCCAAGCGTTGCGAACAGCCCCGCTATGATCCCTGTCGCGGAAACGGAAGTCCCCGCAAAATGGTTCACTGCGGCCACAACCGCATATATGATGGCGATCAGGGCGATAATCGCAATGATGATCCACACGACAGGACACGCATACATGGCCGCGTTCAGCCCGTACTGTGCCGCGATCTGCGCCGCAGTTGCAGCCGTGAGGGTACCTGTTACGGCAGCATGGGCCATCTGTATCCCCGCCATCACCACATGGATCCCCTTGCTGACCAGGCCGGCCGCATTTGCCGCCATCTGCCAGCCGTAATAAACAGCCAGGGCCGCCGCCACGCCATAGATGATGGGGGACAGCCAGGACCAGTTGTCCGCCACCACCCCTGCCGCTGTTCCCAGGAAATCGAATATGTCCAGGGCGATCCCCGCCACTATGGACAAACCAGTTATGGCGTTGTTTATAAAGTTCTGGAACCCTTCGCTGTTGGCGATCTCATTCAGCCGTTCCAGAACCGGCTGAAAAGCCATCAAGGCATGATTTTCAAAGGAAGTCCAGATCTGTTCAAAGGTTTTGGGCATACTCTCAAATTTCGCGTTGGTCTCCTCCGCCGCATAAAACATAGCAGCCTTGATCATCTCTGCGGAAATAAGCCCTTCCCCGGCAATGTCCTTTAAATGCCCCTGAACGTTCCCCGCCAGATCAGCCGCCTCCATCTCCATCGCCCCTGCCACAGCTCCAAGCACGTCCTCATTTTCTTCTATGTATCTGGATATGTTCTGAATAATATTGGGCGCCTGATCCAGGATGCTGTTGTATTCCTCCCCCCGCAGGACACCGGAACCCATGGCCTGAGTAAGCTGCAGCATGGCCGCATCGATTCCGGAAGCTTCCGTCCCGGCAATCACAAACTGCTTGTTTATCTGCTCCATGAAGGCGACGATCTCCTCACTGCCTGAAAAAGCATTCCCCGCCATAAGCCCCAGTTTTGACACGGCATCCGCTGTAGCCTGATAAGCCCCTCTTGACCGCTCAGCAGACAGAAAAATCATATCCTGCAGTTCTTTTGTGGTCTGCAGCCCGTCGTTCATCATGTCCAGTCGGGCTGTAGTGGAGATCAGCTGATCGGACAGCCCAAGCACGTTTGACACTGTCTGAAACGTGGCATATGCTGCAACGGCGCCCTTTATGGTCTGCATCAACTGGTTTGCTTCCCCTGTCCCCTGCTCAATCGCCCGGTTGAACTGCCCCTGTTCGTCAACGTTATCCCTGATATACCGTTCCGTATTCCCTATAGTCTGAGACAGACGCAGGTAAGCCGCATTTGCCGCCTGGACATCCATGTCGCTGACCGCCTGGTTCAGGTTTTCCTGCTCCTGCACTGCCTGGTTCAGCTGGGACCGCAGCTGCTCCAGGCCTGCATTTGCCGTGTCTGTCCCGATGTTCAGCGGGTTGCTTTCTATTGCCTGAATGCGCTGCTGGATTGACTGCAGGCGGCTATGCATGT
The DNA here is from genome assembly GCA_910586515.1 of uncultured Acetatifactor sp. Classification (GTDB taxonomy): domain Bacteria; phylum Bacillota; class Clostridia; order Lachnospirales; family Lachnospiraceae; genus Acetatifactor. The sequence continues at coordinate 29,245 of CAJUGL010000033.1, read as the reverse complement.
TGGCTAAGTCCGTGAAACCGCCAGGCGGCAGAAAGTCCATGTCCGCAGCCGCCTGCACGATCCGCTGCTGTGTCTGGTTCAGGGCGGCCAGCATATTGTCTGCACTCCGGGCTTCCTGCTCAAACCTCTCCATCCCCGTCCCCGTAAATACCTCCAGCGTATCTACGTTCCAGGTAACAGGAATCTCCACCGGCTGGATCCCCGCAAAGGAATCCCTTACCATCCGCTCCGCATCGCTGATATTCTGGGACAGCTGCAGGTACGCGTCATTTATCTCCCCGATGTCCGCACCCTGCATGGCCTGGTTCAGATTCTCCTGCAGGGTGATGGTCTGGTCAAGCTGACCCCGCAGACGTTCCAGACGGGCATTGGCCTCATCCGTCCCCAATTCCAGCGCATTGCCCTCCGCCTGACTTACCATATCCCGAAGCGCCTGGACACGGCTTTCCGCCTCCCGGATATCGTCCACAGCCTGGGGCGACAGAATTTCGGTTGCCCTGGCCTGTTCCATGACCTGCAGCTGGGTATCATAGAGACGGTCCAGCATGCTGTCCACACTGGCCGTCTCCTGGATAAGGCGATCCATCCCCGTCCCCGTAAAGACCTCAAGCCCCTCATAGGACTGCCAGGTGACCGGGGCCGGCGCCCTGTCCCGGGAAACAGAGCGTGACGCCCCGGTATTCGGTCCTGCATCCGGCGGAGCGCTGATATTTTTCATTGCGGCATCCAGTTCCAAGGCAGCCACGGTAGCCTGCGTCAGCTGATCGCGCATTCCCTGGATGGATGCCGTGTCAACCGGCTCATTCATGGTCGCCTGCATCTGCTCCATTGTGCATACGGACAGATTTACCGCACTCATAATATTCATCAGGACGTTGGTAAAATTGTCCTGCAGTTCAATCGCCGAACTGATGCTTCCCATACTGTCACCTGCCGTTCCCGTTATCGGGCCTGCGCCCTATTTCCTGTGTTCCGCCTGTCTCTTCAATTCTTTTTCTTTCTCCCTGTCGCTTTCCATCTTGACCTTGATGGCCGCTGTCACAAAAGCCTTTTCCTGCTCCTCCAGACCGAGGAAAACCGACGGAAGAATATGTAGTTTGAGGAGAGTGTAGTAAGCAAAATTCGCTTCCCAGTCACCCTCCTCAATCAGTTTTTTGCTTCTTCCACCTTGTCATTAAAGGATACGTCAAAGCCCTGGAACTTCTGCACAAAGGCCGCCAGGTCATTGTACTCGCCGGGATCATCCACCAGGGCCAACAGCAGCTTGTCCGGATCCGCCACGCCATAGGAGTCCTGCAGCTCCTTGTCATACAGATCCGGCACCACCACGGAAGCGGCGATCATCTTCCGGATGTACTTTCCGGACTGCACTTTCGGCCGGAACATGTTCGGCTTGCCGGGCACCTGGACGTCAATGGTGCATTCCTCCCTCAGGGCTTCATTCTCCGCAGAAGAGATATGCCGGAATTCCCATTTCAGGGGTTTCCCGTTTTCATCGCAGAGCGATTTTGTCGGGGCATACATCTCATTCTTCTTTACTGCCTTGTTCGCCTTCATAAATTTGCTGAAATTTGACATTCTTCTGTCCTCTCTTTCCTTTTTTTCATAAAAATAACGCCGCGTCCTGCCGGATTCTTTTCTTTAATTGGTGAGAAAACCTTCCAGATCCTTGAACGATTCCGGCATCTTGAAATCTTCAAAGGTGAAATCCATACTTTCATCCAGATATTCCCCATCCGCATCGAACTTTGCCAGGATTCCCCCATCAATGTTGCAGTCAATCAGAATGATGGTCTGACGCCCTACTGCGGCAGATTTGTCCTCGTTAGAGATCTGAATCTCAAAATACACATCCTCTCCGGTGTCCTTATACTGGAGCATCATCTGGCGGAACACGGATGTATTGTAATGGAAGGTTGCTTTGCCCGTCCCTTCCCACCCTGACGCCTTGTTGCCCTTTCCGGTCTTTCCCAGGATGGGCACCTTTGTCTTATTTTTCTTGAAATTCACTTCCATGTTGATGGCCTGCATAAAGTTATAGCGCCGGGTCCCTATGGTGACATAGCACTCCGCCAAGCCGGCAAAAAGCGTGTCTTTTGCCTTCATAACCACATTTCCGTTCATACCTCTTCTCTCCTTTCCTCATGCTTCTAATCGGCACACTGAAATTTTTCCTTGAATTCAAAATCTTTAAATGTGAATTTCGCGAAATCCTCCAGAAAAGGGGATTCTGCATCAAACAGGGCAGCCGCCCCACTGTTGATGCGGCAGCCCTTCAGCAAGATCGTCTGCCTCCCCATATTTGAGTAAGGATCCTCATTTGTAACCAACATGTCAAAATAGATATCCTTCCTCCTCGCCCTGGCCTCGGCCATTATCCTGCGGAAAGCAGAATCATTATAATGGAACCGCACGGTCCCAATCCCGGCCCACCGCTTGGGGCGCCCGAACCAGTTCCTTATGATCCGGAACTCTGTGTGCAGGGAAATCGCCTGCATAAAATCATACGGTTTCCCATCAAATATAACGTGACATTCCGCCATGGCACCATGCACCGTGTTCTGGACACTCATCACCTTTTTTTCTTTCACTGTCCTTCCTCGCTTTCTCCTTCTCTGTCTGGGCTGCAAAGGACTATTTTACCGTCACAGTCATGTACAGGGTGCCCATGGAGCTTACCACCGTCACAAGATCGGTAACCACCACGGAACGCCTCGTCTCCCCCTGGGTTACGGTTACGTCCGAATCCGCAAATTCGTCTATGGCGCGTATCTCCTGCAGCTGCCTGTGATGCTTCACGATATCGGACCACAGGGAAATGCGCCCTGCGGCATCATTGGGCACTATGCCAAGGTACTTCGTACAGAACAGCACCGCAATGTCATTTCCGATCTGGTCCATCACCCGGACAGTCTGGTTGTCTCTGAAAATCTCCCCCTGGGTGTCGGAGACCGTAACCATGGTGTTCACATCATCCAATACCCGGACATCCGCGCCAACCCTGTGCAGGACAAACTCGCCTGCCCTGACTGCTTCCTTCAGCTGATTCTGGGTATATCCCGTATCAACTGCAAAAGCGCCGTCATACCGCTTATTCTGGTTGCTCCGGTTCACCGCGCACCCTGCGCAGGCTCCCGTCACCCAGTGAACAAGGGCAGCTTTTCCCCACCCCTCATCGGTAACCTTGTTTTTTACACTGATGCAGCCCATATAGTCTGCCCTGGCATAATCATAAAGCACCAGCTGGAACTTTATTCCCAGATCGTCCCGCATGCGCCTGACAAAGGATGCAAACAAGGCTTTCGTGGTGTCATCCTCCACCGCGGCTCCCATGGCATTGTACGTATAGGATTCGATCTTATCCAGATAAGCCTGATAAGCCTCTCCGTCCGCCGTTCCGTTGGTTCCGCCCGTCAGCGGGGTCCCGGCCGTCGCCGCCAGTTCCGCATTTGTCTTCCACGTCACATAATCATTTGCCTTCAGTTCGGCCATTGCGGACACCGTCTGTTCGTCTGCCACCTGGGTTCCGAACACTGTCTTTACGTCATACAGGCTTTCGTCATCCGCATTCACCTGCACCACCACTTTCAGGTCATTTCCCCGGGTACCTCCATACACTGCCTCCGCATACGCGTTGGATGCCCTGGTCCCCTCATTCAGCCGGTAAGCATACAGGGTCCGGGCATTCAGGAACAAATCCCGCAGCCCCTTCATCTTCTCATGGCCGTAAGGGTACCCGAAAAGCTTCAGGCTGTCTTTCCTGAAATCTGCATCGGTTACCTCAAAAACCTCCCCTGCCGGCCCCCAGTCCAGTTCCAGGGGCATAGTCGCTATCCCCCGCTCTGAAAGCGCGGCGCTGGCCCCGGAGGCAGACACAAAATTCACGTACGCTCCCGGCAGCTCCTTATTCTGCACCGTAAAAGTGCCTCCGCCTAATGCCATTCTTACTTCACCTTTCCTTTCCCATACTTGTCAATCATCTGTTCCACATCGGCAATGGAATATGTCTCTCCAGGGGACAGAAGCGCATGCAGAAGATCCTGTCTGTCCCGAAAGCGGACGCTGGCAGTCAGCTGCTCCCTGGTAAACCTGCTGCCTGCAGTCGCAGCAGCCTCCTGTTCACCCTGATCAGAAGGCCTTAAACCGTTACCGCTGTTTTCTTTTTCTGCCTCTACGGATACCTCCCTGCAGATTTCCGGCTCCTGTGTGTCCATTTCCCTCTCTCTGCTGTCTGCCGGCCCCTCCGTATCCTGCATTCCTTTCCTATGATTCTTTTTCTTCTCCATCGCCTCTCCTTTCTGCTGTCCCGATAATCTCTATCTCGCCCATCTCCGCGGCTGCCGGAACAATCCTGTAAACGAACATGTCATAATTCACAAAGAAATGCAGGATCCCGTCAGTTATTTCATAGGTCAATTTTGTGCCCATCACCAAGTCATCGCCTACATCCAGATATTCCAGACAGGAAAAAAGCCGTTCACCGACGGCATGGCACTCCTGATTCCTGTGATGTCCCTCTTCCGGAAAATACTGAACACAGAATTGATTACTCCTGAAATACCGTTTTCCGAAAAACAGCTTATCCGTCGGATTCAGGCACTGAATGAAAAAGCAGGGATTGTTCAGCTCCTGACTGATTTCTTCAATATAGCACCGGTACCCATCACCAAACTCCGCGTTCAGGGCAAGACTGACCGCTTCCATGATTTCCTTTATCATTTCATGACACTCTCCAAATATTGCCGAATCTTCCGTTCCAAAATCTGCGGGGCAATGGACTGCAGTTTCTGTTCGGATATCGTCATCATAAACTGACCTCTGACCCATCCCTTATGGTTGGGGGTCCTGTGGCCGAATTCCACGTAGGACGCATACTCCACCGGGTTAGTAATCTCAACCTTTAATCTATTTCCGGCACGGCTGATTTCCAGACCATTGGCATGTTCCAGTATCTCCGGCGCCTGGGGTTTCCCCTTCCCGCTCTCTGCTTCCTCATGAGACGCGGATATCCATCCCCGCCGCAGGGTCCCTCCCATCTTGCCGCTGGGATTTACCCTCTTTTTGTACACATCACCTTTCTTATGATTCTTTGAATCCCTCTTGGCGGTTACTTCCACCTCATGGGAATAATCGCCTACATGAGTCCGTTCCACCACCAGCGCCAGCAGCCGGGCCGCTAAATCTCTCGCGCACGCTGCCGCAAATGCATCCGGATCCTGCAGGTCTTTAAGGTCCTTCTGCAGTTCTTTCAAACCGGACAAATTAAAGCTTCCCATCTTTCCCATAGTCATGCCCACCTTTCAAACAATTCCAGGATGATCTCCTGATGTGAAGGATAGACTGCCGGCACACCGCTGCATTTATAGTCCGCCATCACCCCATCCTGTGACACTGTCACCTTTGACCCAGGCTTTACTGTGACCTCCGGCGCCAGAAACAGCTTAATGATCTGGGCGATACCGGCAGCTGCTTCTGTCTGCTGTGCAGATTTCAACGTTTCAAAGGACAATCTGCAGGGTTGGTTCTCCAACACGATTTCCTCCCGCTCTGTTGTCAGTTTTGACCGCTCATCCCTTACCTTTTTCTGTTCGGTTACTGTCATAAGCCCAAAATACAGCTGTTCCTGGGCCTTTCTTGCAGCCTTGTGCGCCGCCTGGATCGTGTTCACCATCTGATCCTTCTGTACGCGTTAAGTTCGGCCCTTCCATAGTTTAAGAGATAATTGATAAAGGCGGTCAGCCTTTGTTCCGGGGTGAGCGAGCCCTCGCCTGCGGCAAAGACCGTGTTGGTATCCCCCTGCTGAATCTGTTTTACTGCATAGCCCAGATCAAAACCGTCAAGATCATCCGGCGTGAACGTCTTCTTGGATAGCAGGAACTCTCCCGCAGCCATATCAATGGCGATGTGTTCCAGCCCTTCCGGCACATCCTTGCAGTTCACTTCATTTCTGATGGTGCTGCGCACTTTATCCGTGCAAAAATTTAAGGCAGACTCATCTCCTGCCCCGGCCCCATACCCCAGAGACAGGAGGCGCATTTTTACGTCCTCAATACCAAACACTGTCCATCACCTTACTTTCTGTTCCTTTTCCCCTTTGCCGCGGGAGATGCCGCCTGCTTTTCGGGGGTACTTGCCGTTTCCCTTTCTTCCGTCTGTTCCGGCTGCCGGTCTGCGTCCGTTTCCACCTCAGGGGCAGATTCACCAGAATCCGCAAGCTGGTTCGTGTTTACCCTGCCTGCAGCATCAATGTCCGTCTTTACCGCATGCGCTTCCGCAGGATCAGCGTCCGTGTCTCCCTGGGGAAGACCATTCCCACCGACGTTATCCGTTTCCTCCTGACAGGCTGGTACATCTGCCTCCCCCGTGACCCTATGGCCCATTGCCGCAAGTTTCTTCGCAAGTTCGGGATCATTGGTTTCCAGCAGGCCTCTATGGCCAAAACTGCACAGAGGCCTGCCTGCACTGCCGTCCCAGATGATATTGGGGGTCAGCGGTTTCTTTTTGACTGTAAACATATCCCGTCCCCACCCTCCTTTCCCTTAATTCGTTTCAAGTCCGGTAATGGCGCCATGCAGATAAGCCGGAGCATGGGCAAGGCCGATCTGACCGTAAATCTGAATCTTATCAGATGCGCCGCCCTTTGCCAGCGGTTCCTCAAAGAAATTGCCCTTTCCGGGAACAGGCTGGAATACCGGGGCAATATAGGACACGTCAGCGATCAGCAGGGAGTCTTTCGGAATGAAGGGATCCCAGACGACACCCATCTTGAAAAAATCCGTCTCGATCTCGGTGATGTTGTAACCGCCAACATTCCTGGTAGCGGGCGTCTGGCCTTTAAACTGGCTCATATAGATTTCAGACACCCCCTGTTTCAGATAAGCCCCAACGAACATGACCATGTTGGTGAACACTGCCCCGTTATCCGCCATCTCCCGGTAAATCCGATTCAGCAGTTCCTTGTCCAGAGCTACTCCGCCTGCATCTATGGAAGTGCCTGCATCCGATGTGCACAATTCAAACATGCCCCTGGTTTTATTGGACACATCTGCGTTAGTGGCTTTCTGATGCCTGCCATTCAGGAAGGAATATTCAATATCCCTGGAGATCTTAATCAGCTTCTGCTGAATCTGGAAATCCTTCTCATTGGACGGGTTAGCCGTCTGGCCCGCAGTATTCAGCCCCGACAATCTGCCGCTGTTGGACTGCTTCGCATAGGTCAGGTCAATTGTCTCCTGATGAATCTGGCAGACATTGGTTTCCTGTGTCCGGGCTACCAGAGAAGACTCCGGAGCAGTGGTGGACGCGGATTCCGAAATGTCCGGCTGTTCCGCATCCGGCAGATCATAGATCACACCGGTGGGAAATTCAAAATTATCTGTCTGCTTACCGCCTGACAGACCGCCGATCATAGAGAGAAACGGGGTCTGGGTAGGAGACGCGGTAAAAAGATCGCCCGCATAGTTGGGCAGATTGAATGTCGTGCCTACACCTGTTACCTGTGGCATTTTGGTCACCCTTTTAACCTTTCTTTTTCATGATTTTTACATCAGCACAAGCCCGCCGTCCTCAAACGCCTCGCGCTTGATCTTGATGACTTCCAGCTGATTGTTATTCTTTCTTGCCTCCGCAAGCCTTGTCTCATAGCCTGCCTGCTTGGAATTCGGCACCGTGGTAGACGCTCCCGGCTGAAAACCTGTGAGCTGCTGCTGATTTTGGGTCTGCTGTTTCTCTGCAAACAGGAACTTGGAGTCCTCCCCCGCCTGCAGCTTCTGAATCTGTTCGGACAGTCCCTTTACCGTGCCGTCATCAGAAAGCTTTGCATCCGTCAGGTCAAGCAGCGCCTTCACCGCTTTCACGTTCTTTGCGCCGCCGGCTGCCAGAGCTTTGTCCACGGCCGCATCTATTTTCAGCCGGGTCAGTTCCTCCGCATGGGCTTCATCCTTTGCTTTGTTATCCGCCTGCAGGGTCTCTATCTGCTTCTGCAGCTCTGCATTGTCCCCGGCAGACTTTTTCAAGCCCTCAATCTGGGCATCGCGTTCCTTCACCTGCGCAGTCAGCGTCTTGTTTTCCGCATTGGCGGTATCCAGCCGATCCTTTGTGACATATCCCTCCAGTTCTTTCAGGGACGCCGCCTCCGCCTTGGCGGCCAGCTCCTCGCTGATGCCGAGTGATATAAATTCTTCTTTCTTCATGGCATTTCATCCTTTCTTTGATTTTGCTGTTTTACCCATAGCCGGAAACTATGCCGGCACACTTTCACTGCAAGGCAAATCACCTCCTTCCTGAAAATAGGCATGAAAAAAGCACTCCTGAAAGTTTCCTTTCAAAAGCGCCTGATTCTATAATCCTGCCATTTCCGACAGTTTCCGCACTTGCTCATCTGTGACGGCCAGTTCAAATTCCCATTCTCCAGCCGGATTGATTTCTATAAGAGAAATGTTGTGGAAGTAAAACCGCTCCGCAATCCCGTCATTCCGCAGAAGATCGGCAGTCATTTCATACCGCTCCGCTTTCTTCATGGCTTCCTCTGCAACCGAACACGTAAATTCCGTGTCCTTGCACAAGGCGATGATAAATCTTACTGATTTTTTCTGGCAGCCAGAGTTCCCAAGAACTGGAATTTGTGTAGATTTCTCATAAATACTGATTCTCGGCTTACAATGTGCAAACAGCACCCGCCGTCCCTGCCCTATGATGAACAGTTCTCCCTTCTCGCTGTAAAGTGTGTTCAAAAGTGTTGTCATTTAGCCTCTTCTCCATTTCCGCCTTGCTTCTTTTACTTTGAAAAAAATCTTGCATTTTTTCTGTTGATGTGATATAAACTAATTAAGCAAACCGTTCTCGAACCCCATGTCCTGATTTTTCGGAATCAGTTGATTGGTTCTATGGACGGTTTGCTTTATTATTTTCTGCAAAGCACTTTCACGACTTCACTATTTTTTATAAATACGATCAGATTCAAAAAACCAACCCTGGGCGATCTATACAACCCTTCCGCCTGCTTTTCCAGCTCTTCCATGCCCAATGGGGAGTTTGTCACATCTACAATAAAATTATGTGACTGTTTTTGTTTCTTTGCAATCAAACCATAAAGCAGGTTTTTTCCACTCCCAGTTGGAGACTTTAAGTCAAACCGCTCACCATCGACCAGGTAATCGGGAGTCTGTATGCCTTGCGGAAACATTACTTGCGGAACAAACTCAACTGTTTTGCCATATTTTTCGCTTAATATGTCAGCAACTGTCCTCTCTTGCATGGTTGGATGGAGCACGACATGCTTCCCATCCACCTGATATGTAACACCATTGACCGTGTACTCCTGCTTTTCAGAAACGCGGCCCTTTATTCCTTTGTTTTTTGTCCATTCATTCGTGATATCCATGGAATTAATTGTATCACCAGAACCCGTTTTCTGCAATCCCGACTTATCGCCATCTACCATCGCTTTTTCCCATTCTTGATAGGTCATGTTGGATGGAACATAATAGGTCTTCCCATCTTCGTTTCTTGCAGCCCTCTGGCCGACAAAGTCAAATTCATCCCCAAAGTGCGGAACGGTTGTGGTCCTGCACCGCACATGAAAGGGCGGCGCCGTCACCCCCGGTTCAAAGTCCTTCATGGGAAACACCTTCCCGTCCATCTCCCGGCAGATATCGGAAGTAAGGAAATCCAGCGTTGCCAGAATCCTGTACTGTTCAACCTCCAGTTCCCGGAAGCAGTCCTTTTGCGCCGCGCTGCTGAAGAAAGCCTCCTCCGTCATCACCAGCCTGCCCGCATTGGATTTCGATACTTTCATTTTCCGGGATATTGCATCAATCGCTTTCTGCGGATCCTGTCCCAGCATAATATTCTGCGTCAGCTCTGTATTCAGTTCATGAACCAGTTTTTGACGGTTTTCCCATATCCTTTCGGAAAAATTCTTCCCATCAGGCGCCCAAGGACTGTTGATCACCTTCCGTATTTTCCGGTCATCCAGCGTTGCAAAGTCCCAAGCAACACCCGCGCCCTTCTGTATCTCAAAAGCTGTATGGTAATATCCCCTGGTATAGATATTCTTCATGGCGGAATCAATTGTGTCCAACTGGTTTCCGAACAGCACTTCCAGGCTCTGCTGGGTCTGAAGCTTCAGAGCTTCCAGCCTGCTGACATGATATCTGGCAGATGCATTCTCCAGCTGCTTCATCCACTGCTGATTTACGGCATTTTCTTCTCCATGCCTGATATACTCATTTACATCCCACCTGAATTCTGCCAGCTCTCTGCCGGTCAGTATCCTGCGGGCCTCCTGAAGGGACACGCCGTTGTTGTCGGCAAACCGCTGATACCATGATGCGATCTGACCTTCTATCTGTTTCTGGGCCCTCCTGTACTGCCGCTCGATCTGCGCATAGCATTGGACACCCAGCTGGTTCTGCGCCTGCTCAACCAGCTCAAACCTCTTTTTCCAGTAGGCTTCATTTTTCATCTACACCGCCGCCCTGACCTCCCCTGTCACCGCCTCCCTGCTGTTTAAAAGGATCATACTGTTCCATCAGTTCTTCCCGTTCCTTTTGCTTCTGCTTCTCCAGCCGTTCCAGTTCAAGCACGGGATCATCAATCCAGGGATGCTGCCCCAGTATGGTTTCCTCCGACAGGATCCCCGCAGAGGCCACGCAATTCTGAATCGCTTCCGTCTCATTCATCATCATATCCCGGTTGAAAATGATCGTCACATCCTCTCCCTCAAAGTTCCCCTGCCCGGTATTGGCCAGATGCGCATTGACATACCACAAGATTTCATCAAACGCTGCCTGATACTCTGTTTCCATGTCATTGGCATCCAGGTCTATATCCGAATACATGGACTGAATATTCATCTGGTTCGGCGTGCCGGACATGCGGTCATCTTTCGCGTCATATCCCATGGCATTCTCAATCAGGGCTTTTTTGAATATCTCCAGAATGACCTTGTAATTATCGGAATTCACCGTGATTTCCAGCGTTTCAACCCCGCCTTTCACGGAATCATCATATCTGACCTTCACCGCCCCATAAGTCGCCAGGTTCTTCCTGAACTCTCCCAGATTCGTGCCATCATAGTTTTTCAGCACCAGTATGGTATTCCTTGCGTCTTCCTGCATGTTATTTTCAAAATCAGACAGCATGGCGTTAATGCCGTCCTGCAGCGACTTTACGTTTTTCAGCAGCGGCATCTCCTGATCATTCCTTTTCAGCGGAATCAGCGGAATTCTCAGCCAGTTCAGGCCTTTTCTGTCTCCCCTGCTGTCCGTGACCGTCACATAGCTGGATTCCTGTTCGTCTACGGTCAGGTCGGGAATCAGTTTATTCCCCTCCAGCACATAACAGCGGATACCGTTCCGGTCAAATACCTCTACCTTCTCAAGGATGACGGGAATGTTCTTCTCGTATCCCGCAACAAGATACAGCCTCACTGCCCCCTGCAGGTGCTCATGCTCCGCATCTTCCCAAAACGGCAGTATCTCATATGCAGGGAAAAGCCGAAATGCCAGATTACCCTCCTGATCATAATAGGGGTACATCCAGCAGATGCCGCCGTTATACGCGTATTTTGCACTGCGCTTGATTGTCCGCATAAACCTTTTGTCAAACACAGTTTTCAGCAGTTGGGCATATTGTTCCTTCTTTGTCTCTATGGCAAAGGGCTGGCCGAACAGATAGTTGGATTTCTGGTTTACCATCTTTGCGTACTGGTTGTCCATGACCTGGTTATTCGGCAGGTTCTCTATCTCCTGCAGTTTCCCGTCTTCTCCTATCATGGTCCGCTTCCTGGTTAATATATCATGCTCATTGTCATAATACAGATGCCCCTTGATCTGCATGGCCCTTTCCGGGGATCCCTTCCAACGCATAATGGACTGTTCCAAAAATACCAGGTCAGACATGACCCCCTGCGCTCCGTATAACGCCAGGTGAGAATTCCTGTTAAGTATTTTCACAGCGCTGTTCAAATTCTTCACCCCCTTTATTGCACTCTGGACAGTCCGGGAAATTCTGTCTATTGCTTTTGTTATCACCTTCAAGTTCTCACCACCTTCGCCGCTTAACCGCAGATGCAATTTATCTCTTTGAAACAGCATACTACAGCATCTGTGCAATCCTAATCGAAACTAAACGCATCACCTCTGCCGATCTCCTCGCAGGCATACCGCATTGCATCCATCAGATGATTGAAATCATCAATGGGACGGTTCAGCTTCCTGCCTGTCTTCTTATCCGTATCCCAGGTATAGTTGCTGATCTCCGTGATAAAGTTCGCACACCGGGGATGAATGATTATCCGGTAATCGGACAGAAAGTCAATGCCGTTGTTTACGCTGTCCTTACCTTTCCTTGCCTTCCGTATGCCTTTCAGCCCCAGTTCCCGAAGGCGGTCAATGCTCTTGGGCTCCGCACAGTCAGCAGTAATCCTTTCCTTACCGAACCCCATGCGGACAACCTCTGCCGCAATGGCCTCATTGCTCATGCCGGACTTATACATTTCGTCAAAGACCCAGAGCGTCTTGCTCTCCTGATCTATGAACCCGCAGAACAGGGCGCTGGGATCATTGGTATACCCAAAGTCAAGGCCGAAAACTGTCTTGATTCCTTTAACCGCCCTGACTTCTTCAATGCTGAAAAGCCTTTCTTCCCAGTTTTCATATACCAGGCCGTCAACAATACCCCATTCCCCCAGTCCCGCCACCTTATAACGGCGGGGATTCTGCTTCCGCATTGTCTCAAAGACTTTCAGGTCTGCCTTGTCCAGCCACTCATTGCAGAGATAATTCGTGGTCATGGCCAGAATGTCATCATCCGGATCCGCATCAAAAAAGCGTTTTTTGATCCAATGATGCTCATTCCATGGATTCAGTGTCAGCGTGATCTGCTTGAATAACCCGGATCCCTCCGGTACCGCGCCGCGGATTGATTCGTCAAGCATATTGAAATCATCTTCTGAACTGATCTCATATGCTTCCTCGATCCACATCCAGCACAGACAGCCCACGTCAACCGTGATCGAAGTGACTTTCAAAGGATCATCCAACCCGCGGAAATAGATCTTCTGGCCGGTTGGCTTATAGGTCATTTCAAGGGGGCTTTCCTTCACATCCCAATATGCGTCAACCCCCAGGCGGTGAATTGCCCACTTCAGTTCAGTGAAACAGGAATCCTTCAGCGTCCTGAATGTCTTCCGAACCACAAGCGTGTTTGCCTGTGGATACTCCATCATGCTGGTGATGTACCACAGGGCAGTTGTTTTTGACTTCTTCGATGCACGGGAGCCCTTACAAACCCGGTACCTGCCCTTGTACCGCCAGAAGGTGCCGTATCCCCTGCCGACTACTTCCGGCAGACGGACATTCACCTTACCGGATTTTGTCAGCGTGTACTGCGCCGGGAACAGAATCCGCTTCTGATAGTCAAAAAAATACTGGCTGCTAATCTTCAAGAGCGTCCGCTCCGCTGATGACAATAGGCTGAACCACATTCACATCCAGTCTGTCATTCCACATCCCCAGGTGCTTTCCCAGCAGCTCCATGGCCTTCAGCTTCGATGCGGCCTTTACTTCCCTTTCCGTACTGCTCCCGGTCTCAGTGTCGGAATGTTTGTACTTGATGGATTCAATACAGGCCAGATCATCCTCGCTTGCGTTCTCCTTTATCCGTCCTTCCCTATCCACAACATCCGTTATCTTCAGAAACGCGATTTTCGCCAGCTCCTGAACGATCCGGTCCTGGTTTACGCCGATACGCTTGCTCCGTTCTGCCATTGCTTCAGAAATAGCCTGTTGAATGCTAACATTTGCTAACATCCGGGATGCCTGTTCATTCGCCGTTCTTGCAGAATATCCGGCCCTTATGGCTGCCTGTGTGCCGTTCAGGTCAATTAAATACTCAGCTGCAAAGCGTCGTTGTTTCTCTGTTAATTTCGCCATCCGGCAACACCATCCTTTCTCTCCTGTTTTATATCTAAAAAGCGCCTTTTCCGGATTACCGGAAGGAGGCGCTTTCTATGGAGGAAAACTGAATTCTGCCAGCCCTGTCTGCTATGGCATGGTACCATATTACCACATCGAAAACGAAAAAAGCGAAAAAAACGAAATTACTTTAAAAAATTATTTAGTTCCATTCTCACGCTGTCTGCCGTTGCCTTCCTTCCCATCTTTATTGCCACCTTCTCCCAGGTCAACCCCTCCAAATATCTGTACTTCACAATCCTCTGCATCCGGGACGGAAGCGTCAGCATCCACTCCTCCACCTGCAGCTTCACCTGCTCTGCGTTCGCCTTCTGCCGCTCCAGCAGCTTCTCCTCGTACCGCAGATGGCTGTCATCCTTCATGGTGAAGGTGGTGCCCTGAACCTTGAAATGCTGTTCAACATATGGGAATTCATGCATGGAGCCTTTTACATTTGTCTGAATAACCGTTTTCTTCTTTCGGTTCAGCTTATGTATCTCGGCTTCCGTCTCCTTCACCAACTCGCAGGCGTCTATATAATCCTGCAATATCGTTTTGTCCAATTCCTGCCTCCTCCTTCACCCTACTTTATTGCGACGTCGCAATTTCCTGCAGCCTGAGCCGATAGATGTCCTGACAAATTTCTTCCTTGCCTGATTCCTTCCTCTCCTTTTACGCGTTATGGTATATCTGTAAACAAATACCATAACAAAGGAGGACATCAAACTCATGAACTCATTTTCCAAAAGACTTAAGCAGCTCCGGGCCCAGAACGGCACCAAACAGAACACTCTGGCAAAATACCTTCACCGCTGTTCCGGCACCGTTTCCAACTACGAAAACAGCGTATACGAACCTGACCTGGAAACACTGATACAGATAGCCGATTTTTACAAGGTATCTGTTGACTATCTTTTGGGCCGCACAGATTGCCGGGCCCTTCCTGACCATTTGCCAACTGTTATCTGCGGAAAGTATACTGTCAGCCGCTTCCTGAACCTTCTGGGACAGCTTACGGAAAATGACCGGAAAGCTCTCGTTTACTGGCTGCGTGTCCTGGAAGATGCCCGATCTCCCAGATAATGCCCAGTCGTGTCCGGGCTGGTTCCGAGAAGGACCGGCCCGGACAAACATCTCAATCCCCCCTTAATTCCATTATAGATATGTATTTGCCCCTACGGTCACCGGTTTCATTCAATGCCGCCGGATTTGACTACTTCTAATGCAACAGCCACTCCTCTGGCATAACCTTTTGCTTCATCAAATTGTAATGGATTTTCTTTTGCGCACCGTTCCTTTTCTTTATCAGCAAGTCCTAATTCTAACCGCAATCCTTCCACAACCTTATCCACGTAATAGGCGGTAGGCTGTTCGTCAATCAGCTTCTGCGCCGCTTCTCTTGTATCTTTCGCAAAATCAGAAGCGCCAATAAAAACCTTTTCAAAGTCAATTTTATCTGCATCAATCAGTCTCATTCTCCCTTACCCCTCTCCAATTCTTTCAATGCGGCTTCGGCGTCTTCTCTGGTGAGGAAAGCCCATCTTTCCCCAACCTTTTGATATTCGTTGTCTCCATCGAAAAGTATATAAAAACCATCTTCCTGTACGGCAATCCCAACAATAGGTGTATTCTCTCTTACTGTCGGAATTTTATTTTCCTCATCATCTTCATCAGAAGTCCAGAATGTTATATCACCTAATTTGCAAGGCAGTTTCAGCAGTTTCCCTTGTTCCTCTAAGTCCTCATATTTCTTTAATTGCTTATTCTCCACACGTTCTATTAAGCAAAACGAACTGATAAGCGCCAATTCATCACCATCTAATCCATTTTCGCTATCCAGTTTGCGGAGAATATTAACCGCCTTGTTTCGTATAAGGTCGTTTGAATACTTTGTCAATCTCTCCATATTTTCCTTTCCCTCCACAATCCCATCCATCACCTGGCAGCTTTCCCCACATACATCATCACACGGGTACTCCAGGCAGTTCTCCGGCATCTCCATCACCAGTACTGCTTTTATTCTGATCCTCCTTTCGGCCTCCTGCACCGCTCAAACTCTATCACCCATACCCAGGGATTAGCATCCCAGCCATACCTGTTCAAGTCTGACTTTTTGATGGTTGAATCCCAAAGGTCTGCAAAATGTTTAGCCGCACTCTTTCCAGTCCCGTCTGTTAAGCATATATCGTTGACAAACCCTTCCCTTCTTCCGCCACGCTCATCAATTTCCTGCAGACGCTCCACCCGCACATCCGTGACCTTAAGCCAGATGCGGGCGGCCTGCTTCGGCATGTGGATAGAGGGGTGCCAGGTAATGTGTTCCAGAGTTTTGCAGTCAGCCCTGTACAGGAAGCACCCATCGGATATGGTGTTACCATCATCATATTCAACTGCTTGATAGTCGTAACAGTTTAATGGCCCTCCGTCCCGGATATAATCCCCATTACAGCCAGCACAGGAAATGAATGCCCATGTCTCCCGGACATACAGAATATCCCCTTTCCCATATGGCGGATTCTTTTCTATATATCCACGCAGTTTATGCCATGTAGAGCCGTCAGGATTTTTTCCATAGGTTTCTCCCTCCACATCTGACTGAATCTCTATGAGCCTGGTTCCATACTTATCTGTGTGCATCTTCATTTCAGTATTGCTGTATCTGTATCTCACAATCCTCCGCGTAACCGACTTCCTGCCCTCCAGGATCGTCCGTACCATGTCTCCGTTGAAAAGAATCGGCAATATCCTACTCATTTACTCCACTCCCTTCCCTGTCTCCTTTCTTACGGTTGCACCGGTGCAACTTCCGTACCCGCCCCTCAGTCCATCCGGTTCTTAAACTCCCGGGGACCGAACAGATACTTCTCCACACCACCACCTCCTCAGCTACTCATAAAAGCGCTCACATATGCATTAATCGGGCATCCTTCACAAACTTCATCCAACTCTTCCTGCTCCGCTATCTCCCACGGATGCCGGCACAGCTTATCGCATACCTGCGCCGCCATAGCTTCCGCTTCGCACTTCAGATTCTCTACCCGGTCCGGGTTCATTCCGCTGTCCTCATAATCCTTTAGCTTGCACAGGCACAAATACAGGAGCTGACTTGTTTCTTTTGTGATCGTCTCCCCTGCCAGAAGTCTTTCCCAGGGAATCCCTTTAAACTGCCACATGCCGGACTCATCTTTTTCCGTAAGCCTAACCATTCCGCTGCACCTCCTTCCTACGCAAACCTCAGCTGCCCGCTCTCATCTTAACTCCCACTCCGGCTTTTCTTCCGGCTCTATATCATCATCACTGTCACTCTCCACATCCAGAACTATCTCTGTAAACGCTCTGTACAAGGTCATCAGGAATACTTTAAAGCCGCTTAGCCAGCCCAAAGAAGAAATATCAACCGAATCGCCGTAGTTCAGCAGCCTCCACCTGTCTTTATTTTTATGCTTGTACAGTTTAAGCTGACAGTTCAAGTCCTCATCTTCGTCGCAGATAAGCCTGACAATACAGTTATCATAATCAGACTTAAACCATCCCTTCTCCTCATGCTCCACTTCCAGCCGTGCGGTAACATGCTCGTAATAAGGTTCCCCATCATCACAGCAAGCCTCCAGATCATTCGTATCGACATTCTCTTCTACATGTCTGCAGTACTGCCTGAATATCTCCGACAGTTTAATCTCTTTCATTTCCTGCTCTTTCATCAGGCCTTTAAAGTTTTCCAGTATCTCTTTATTGTCTGCGAGGCTTGTAGAATTTACAATTTCCGTCAGTACCGTATCCAGCTTTGTGAGGTACTGGTTGAAATCATGCTTTTCAATCGCCGGGATCATGGTTTCACTCAGCTTTTTCTCGATCAGCTTCTTTCCCTCCCCGCCATAGGAAAACACGTTGCTGAGCGCGTCCGACACACCTTTCTCTATATACTGGCCCACAAGCTTCTCCACAGTTCCGTCGTTCAATTTTTCATTTGCTGTATTAATGATTTTTCGTTCAAAGCTTTCCATTCCCTTTTACCTTTCCTCTCAATTACTCACAAGCTCATCCTCCAGTGCCGCAAAATCATACTCATTCTGCGCAAACTGGTTAAAGCTGTTCTTTTTTTGCCTTTTCTTCCCATCCCCTTCCGGCCTCTTATACTGCCCCGGCAGATAACTGACAAAAAAATTATCCGTCAAAAAAGACTCCGGGTTACGGATGTATTTCTCTGTCCTGCCAAGGAGCCTGACCGCCTCCGCATAGTTGACGGCTGCTGCCACCAGGTCCTTCTCGGTGATCAGGCAGTCCTCCCTCAGCACCCTGCAGTAGGCATACTCTGCCGCAGGACGGCCGAATGCCTTTTTCGGATATGCCTCACAGAATTCCCCGAACAGTTCAATGGGGGCAGCAGGGGGTCTCTCTCTTTTGTTTTGTTTTTGTTTATCTATGTCTGCGCTTTCTGCTGCTCCTTTTACTACTGGTTGTACTGCTTTTTCTGCTTCGCTTTCTACTGCTTTTTTTACTGCGTTTTGTACTACGCTTTTGAAAGTGTTTTTTTCTGCAAGGAAAATCATCCGGTAGCGGTTCGGACTTCCCTTCTTCCCCTTCTGGTATTCGATCAGCCCCGCTTTGATGAGTTCGTCTCTCGCCTTTATCAAGGTAGCTTCACGGCTCATTTGCGTGGTTGCCATCAAACGCAGGTTATCTACTGTCACCCACTCGCTCCACCCGGATCTGTTGCACAGGTACAGCAGTTTGTACCAGAGCAGCTGTGGCAGGATCGGCAGGTAGTGAGTTTCGATCCATTGTTCAAAGGCTAATATCTCTGCCAGATAATTCAATGTCATCCCCCCTTTATCTGTTCTTCCCTTCCGGCATTTATATCACCTCCCGCCCTGTGTGCCGTTCTCCATCCGGATACTTTCTCTATTCTTTCCTGCTGCCTTTCTCCCGGGCATGCTCCGCTCACCATACTTTTTCAGATAAGTGAGATGATACGGTTCCCTGCGCCCCACAGCCTCTGCCTGCAGGGATACAGCTGTTATGTAATCCTCGTACTTCCTGTTTTTAAGTTCCCGCTCCATGCTTCCCGCCTTTCCACTCCCTGCCGCCTCCTTTCCGGGGACACCGGCCCTGTCACCGCTGATGCCCCCTTGCAAAAAACTGCAGTTACCGTGATGTATCAACTTTTCCCAAAAGGCTGAATAATATTGCGCCCAAAAACTTCCATCCACTTTTCATGGGAATACTTTGCCTCAAAAGCCTCCTGCGCCTTCCTCTGCACCAGGCGCTGGTGATGGATATTATGATGGACGGCCTCCGGGCCCTGGGTGTGGTGCTGCAGGCAAAGATATACCTTCAGGCCGTAGTGCTCGGAGAGCTTCCTGTTCGCCGTGCCGGGCATGGCGTGATGCTCCTGCAGATTACTCCGGGGAGCATCATCTCCCCTCAGGAGCATGCACAGATAACATGTCCTCCGGCTTTTATCCTGCATAATACTTTTCGACATCCTAAACCCTCCCGCTTCCTTCTTTCTTATTTATCCGGATATCCATCAGCTTTTCTATGACTGCTGCCAGGTTTACTACATCCGGATAGATCTTTTCCAGGAATTCCAGGGTGATCAACACCCCATCCCATAGGGCAAATGCTTTCCTAAGGCTCTCCAGAAAGCCGTTCACCTCCCTCAGGATTTCCTGGAAGCCTTCCCTGCCCGCCCATTCCTCTGAAGGTCTATTCTGCGGCATCTCCTCCAGGGCCTTTTCCTGCGGCGGAATCTCTTTCCTATATTCTGTGCCTAGCTCTGCGGGAACAGCTTCCGTGATCTCTTCAAAATGCGCATCCGGTATTGCCTCCGGATAATCCATGACTTCCATCTGGCCGGGAAGGGGCTCTTCCTTCGGTTCCGGCCAAACCTCTTCCCTTGTAACTTTAGCCGCTTTCTTTCCAGGAGATTTAGGCGGCGCCGCTTTCACCACTTTGGAGTCTTTTCGTTTTTCTTTCGGCTGCGCAGCTTCCTCTTTTTCATCAGACCTCTCTCCCTCGCTCTCCGGAAGGCTCTCTCCTGCCGGGTCCAGGAGTTCCCCGTACTCCTGCTGCCGTGATTCCTCCGTTCCGGCCTCCTGCACCATCCCCAGGACTGCCTTCCGAATATCTTCGGGGATATATCTTTCCTTCTCCCCGCTCCTGACATTGGTCACGCTGGCGGATTCCCCGGACAGGGAAATCATCAGTCGTCCCACTCCCGGGACCCGCACCATGTAAATGGCATCTCCCTGAGGCGCCAGTATCTCCAGGATGACTGGCAGCAGGCCTGTCTCTTTCCGGCAGGCGTCATACAGTTTCCTGCTGATCTGCGGCTGTTCCTTTCCCAGCTGGCCCAGGGCGCGTTCCAGCAGGCTTCCCTTCTTTTTCTCTTCCGGGATCTCCGCATCCTCTATGGCCACCTCGATGTCGCTGACAGCCCTTTCCGCGTCGATCTCTTCCTTGATGGCCTGCACTTCCTGCTTGCTGTAGCTCTCCGTGATCTCCTCCGTTATGGCGTCCGGCATGTGCAGCATCAGGGACAGCTTGGCGAACCCGATATTTTTATATCCCTCCTGCAGGACATGGCTGCTGCCGCCCACGGAAAAGCGCTCCACAATCCGGATATACCGGGAGACAGTGCCCTTGTCCAGGCCGTAGCGCTTCTCCGCAAATTCCTCATGGCTTCCATAGCCTGAACCCGCAAGGATATCTGTATCCCTGGCCACTTTCAGGATATAGCCCATCTCCATAAATCCTTCCTTTATCTTGGCAGCAGTACGGTCCGCCGCTTTCTCCAGGTCCGGGTACTTTGCAAAGGCAAGGACTTCCGTGCCCACGGTATCCTCCCGGACATTCTGTCCATGGAACATTCTTACCACATCTCCCATCATACCACCTCCATCAGGTCTTCCATCAGCGCCTCAAGCACCCGGGTGTTGCCCTTCTGTCTCAGTTCCTCCAGATTCTGCTCCCGTTTCAACGCGCTGATCCTGGAGTATGCCTGATCCTGCTTATCCATCCGCTTCCGGATCTCCTTCTGCCACTCCCGCAGGAAGGGCTTTACCTCCTCTATGTACGGCTCCTCGTCATACATTCCCCGGTGCTGCCTTATGGTACCTCCCGGCTCCACCTCTATAGTGTAAAACGGCTTCTCCGGCTCTTCTCTGCGCCGCAGGAAACAGATATAGGTCTCTTGCTGCAGGATGCGGTCAAAATACCGCTCCGTTGTCCCGGCGCAGTGGTGCAGGGCCATCCCCTCCATTGTGATCTCGAGAAAGTTTTCCGGCACCAAAACAAGGAACTTCTCCCCTTCATACTCATATTTAGGCTTTATCCCCGCAAGGACAGCCCCTGCGCCGGGATACTTTTTCTCCATCTTCCCCGCTTCCTCCATGGCTCTGTCCCGGTCAGACTGCAGCTGCAAGGCTTCCTGACGTTTCTGATTTTCCTCCACAAGTTCATCATGCCTCCGCTTTAACTCCCTGGGGCGGCAGACCATTCTGTCCGTCAGGTCTTTTCCCTCCTTTTCCGCCATGGACAGGTAGTCCTCGTAGGAATCAAATATGCTCCAGGCCCTTTTTTCCCCGGAATAAGACTCTTCCCTCTGCCGTTCTATATAATGCATCAGCTGTTCCGGGGACAGGTAGCGTGATGCCCTGCTTTTGGCATATGTCCTGCCGGATATCCCGTTTTTTTCATACCAGGCAAGGATATCGCTGCCTATTTTTTTCCCTTCCCGGTCTGACCACTGCAGCCACTCCAGCAGGTGAATGCCGCCGTCCTCCTGACGCAGCCGGTTGATCTTCTGACTGTCCCACAGGTACAGCACTTCATGGATATCCTTCCCAATGGGATTCAGGACGTTGTAATCTCCGTATCCGCCGTTGTAGCTCACTTCCTCGGACGTTTCCTCCAGAAGCCGGTAAAAACGCCCTTTCGCCAGGTACTCCACCATCTGGATAAATGATTCCCTCGCCTCGATCAGGAGCTTGTTATAGTTTGCCTTTATCCCCATGGATGCCATACAGGAGAAAACATCGGCCCATCTGCCGTAAACCGTATTCTCCAGGCCCTCCCGGATACCTTCCGGATACAGGTATCCCGGCTTCCACCTCTGATTCTGCGGGTTGCCCCGGTTATCCCATTCATTATACTGCAGGTAATACAGGTCACAGATATCCCGGCCCCAGGTTCCCTTGTGGAGCATGCAGCGGATGTTCTCCCTGAGGGATACTGTCCTGCACATCCCCCGTTCCCAGCAGACCGCCACCGTAAAATGACGCTCTATGCCGCGCTTTTCATCCAGCCTGTGGATCATCGTCATGCGCGCCTTCGTCCGGATGCTGCACCGGCGCTTCTCCACGTTCAGCTTCTGTCCGCACAGGGGACAGGATGCCTGGGTTTTATGCTTCAGCCTGGCGCCGGCCGCCTCTTCCCCAAATCTGCCGCCGCAGGATGTACAGCTGTAATCCCCGGCTTCCTTGTACCAGAAGGCATAGTGCAGATCCCCGGCCGCTTTTCCGGCGATCCAGTCATACACCGGTTTTCCCGGGTCCGGAACGCTGTCCATCAGTTCCCTGACACGCTGGATGCGCCTTTCTTCTTTCCTTTCCCGGCATTCGCGGGCATAGCTGTATTCCAGGCGGCTTATCCGTTCATACACGTTATCGGAGCGCCAGTGTACCCCAAGGGTTTCCAGCACCAGCTCTCTGTCTTCCTTCGCTATCCTGAACAGGTCTTCGTCCGGCATGTGCCAGTAGTCGCCGAAGGCATTCTCCACATTTTCCCGGGTCCATCCGCCGTCCGCATCACAGGTGGCATATTCCCCGGACTCCGTGTCCGTGACATGCCTGCACCTATATTCCCCGCCGCTCCACAGATCAAGGATCAGGTATCTGTCAAAGAGCTGCGCCGCCACATATTTTCCCGGGTCTTTCTTCTCCATTCCCGCAGGCCTTTTGCAGGGAAGCTTTTCGATCAGTTTGTGTTTCATCCGGACACCTCCCGCGGTATCCCGTCCGCCAGGGTATACCAGGTATGGGGTTTTATGCCTCTGCGCCCTGCAGTAAGGAGCCTGGCATCCGTAATTTCCCCGTTTTCCTCCTGCACCAGCCCAAGACAGGCGCCTTCGGTTCCCCTGACCAGAGGGCGCTCTCCTCTGGCGATGGCTATGGCTCCGGAATGCCTTGCTTCCGCCCGGTCCCGCTTCGCTTCCAGCAGGAATCCTTCCTTCTCCCAGCCTTCCCTCCTGGGATGTTCCGCCATATACATTATGGCGTGGGCGGTAATCCCCCGGATATCCAGTTCCTGCACCAGTGTCAGCTCCGTGCAGGCTATTCTGGTATTTTCCCCATCCTCAGCAATATCCCCGGAAGCCTCCGCCACGAAAAAACGGTTGCTGACGCCCAGCCCATAGTACCCGGTGCAGTCCAGCACATACTCACATGCATGGAGCCCTGCCCTGCCGCACTTGGAGTTCCCCGCCGTTGCCGGGACACCCAGGACATAGTGATACCTTCCGCTTCCCATGGTGCAGTCCATGTCCGCGTTGGTTGCCTTGTACACCCTCATTTTCCCGTCTCCTTCCCAAGGTAATACGTCTCCGCGATCCGCCGCAGTTCGTCCCGGCCGGTCATGCCGATGGGAATCCTGTGCGGAAGCCCCGCAAGCTGTGTGATCCTGTCCGGGACAGCCACCCTGTTTGCGGAAGCGTATTTAATCGCCTCTGCAAGGACCTGCGCCAGTTCTTTGTCCGGCCGGAACACCGCTCTGCTCATCTCCTCGCTGTCCGCGCACATGGATGCAATATATCCCTTCCAGTCCGCAAGCTGGCTCTCCAAGCCCAGTTCTGCGGCCTCCAGATCAAGCTTTCCCAGCGCTGCCATCAGCGGGGTTGCCAGTTCATCCGCCGCGCCGTCCAAGTAATCATCCGCTTCCGCTGTATCTATGCCGTTCTCCGCAGCAAGGGCATACAGCGCCTCCAGATCACCTTCTTTCTTCTGGGCAGCTGCCGCCCTGTTCAGTTCTTCCACTGTCTCAAACATCCCGAATCTATGTTCCATTCCCTTCTCTCCTTTCCTAAAGTTGCACCGGTGCAACTTTCTGTTCTCTATCTCCATACACAGCAGGACCCGTCTGCCTGCAGATCCAGTTATTTACAGAATCTATAAAGGCTTCGTCCATCTCGGTAAATATATCCCGTGAAGCGTACAGCCGGGGCAGATTCGCCCGCATCCAGCCGCTGAATTCATGCTTCCCGGCCACTGCGCTGATCTCATGCCCTGTATCCTCCAGATGCCAGAGAATATCCCTCCACAGGCCGGAATCCTTTGCCTTTGCCCCCCTGCCGTTTACCCAGCCCTTTTCCCGCCAGGCTTCCGGCCAGCGGCTGTTTATGGCGGCAGCGATATAGGTGCACTCTGTATATACCGTCACTTTGCAGGCATACTGGAAGCGGGCCAGGCTGTCCCTGAGGCAGTACAGCACCAGGCGGCTCTCCGTTCCTCCGTCAATCTCCACCGCCGCTTTCTTCTCATGCACCCTGCCGTCCGGCATCCGGGACTGCATGATATACATTCCCTTGCCCACACCCTTCCCGGAACCCCGCAGAGTGGTCCCCACGTAAATTTCCACTGTCCTCATCCAGGATTTCTCCTTTCCGTCATGCTCCTGCAGGGTTCGCCGGGTTTGCCCGGGCAGGCATATACCTGCTGCCGGGATCCTTCCCTGCGCCATAGAACCCAACCTCCCCGGGGATCCGGTAGACAACGCACTCAAATCCCAGGCGGTTCTTTATGACGCATTCCCGCATCACCTCTTCCAGCATCCACTCCGGGAACATGCCTTTAACGGCCTCCTCATGCTGCCTGCTGCCGAAGACCTGCTCCCGGATGGTTTCAGGCACCTCCAGGAACAGGCCGATGACAATGGCACTGTCATATATGTACTTTGCCCTGAACCATTCTTTCCGGCGGTAAGCTTCCCTGAACTGCTCCGGCATCTGCAGGAACTTGTTCACCAACTCTTCATACGTCAGCTGACTCTGCATGTCTTCCCAGCCTTTCTCCGGAGATCTGATAAAACTGGACCCCCTTGTACAGGAAACTGTATTTCCATGGATAGAGGGTATCTTCCCTGACGTTCTCCTCCATATCCAGACCCAGCAGCTCCGTCAGGCAGAAAACGCCGTCCTGCATATGGATTCCCTCATCCGGCTCCATCAGACGTACCGTGTCGCTGAACCGACTGGATGCCTTCCGCATCTCATGAATCTTTACCTGCCAGTTCAGCCAGTCCCGGGCCATGGCCGCCTGCAGTGTGTCGAAATTTGATTTCTCCATTGACTTCTCCTTCCCGCATCCGTATAATGGATGTGTAAATATTTTTTGTACTTGACAGGCTCCATGCTTTGGTCTGCAGATGGAGCCTATCTTCTTTTTCCTTCTTCCCGAATCGCCAGGTGTGCGCAGATTCCGCAGGCGGCCACCAGGGCTAACGCCAGTATGTAGGATTCTCCTTCCACTGCTGCCGGCGCAAACAGCATAGAGAAAAAGGAAATCATCCCCAGGATGCTGCTCAGGTTGATCCTGTGCGTAACCCGATCCGGCAGCTCCACATAAGATATGTCTATCACAGGCCGGGGCCTCCTCTTCACCAACTGCAGTTCATCCGTTTTTCTGCCTGGCAGCAGGATATCTTTCCTCCTGCTAAACCTCATAGATCGGCCCCACAAGGGTTTCATAGGCATGGAGCCTGTCCACGTACTTCTGAATCTCCGCCTTCCCGTCCAGGCTGTCATAAAAATCCTGCGCCTGCTCCATGGTCTCCAGCTCCAGGTAATCCTCCCTGCCGTCTCCTTCCTGTTGCCAAAACCGTACTCTGTATTCTTTCATTGACTTCTCCTTCCTGCTGCGACATCGCAACTGCTTTTTCAATTATTTTCCCTGATACTCTCTTTCCCAACATGCCTGTCCAGCAGGCTCCGGTATATGTGGTACTGATACCGCCCCTTGCTTATCTGGGTCACCTCCCCGATCGGCATGGCAAACAGTTTCCTTTTCATGTGCTCCCTGACGCCCTGCTTCGACATCCCAAGGATTTTTGCGGCTTCATCCACAGTTACCCTTTCACTCAATTTTTTCACCTCCTGAAACTGAAATTTATGACATTATTGCCCGTTAAACTCCGGAAGTCTTCTCCCACATTTCCAACAATAGTTGTCATCCATATCGCAGGAGACACCACAATAAGGACAGCTTACTTCTATTGTCTGCTCCTGCGATAATTCATCCTTTTTTTCCATTTTCCTCACCTCCTCTCTGTACCGGCATCCGTCTGTTACCTTTTCCTGCTGCCCCCTTTATACTGTACTTACAGGCCACTGCCATGGCCGAGTACAGAAGAAAGGGGAAAATGCATGAAAAAAACTTTTACAGTAGACTTTGATGATCTTGAAAACTTTCTTGACAACCATTTTTTCAATGACCCAAAATCAAAGGGGATTATTGAGAAAGCTGGCTTTAGTGAGTCCCAAATAAAAATCATCAACACACTTATTCTCACTGCCCTAAAAGCTTACGATCTCCAAAAGCAACAGTAACCGAACTATCAGCATATTTTCTTAAATATGTGAGTTCCTTTTGAGAAACAGACTGCTTCCCGCCAGAAGCGGTCTGTTTCTTTTTTCGCTTTTTTCTGCTCGTTTCTCTCACCTCCCTCCTACGGTTTCCATTGCCCTTTTCCTTCTTCTCCCTTATACTGTTCTTACAGGCCACTGCCATGGCCGAGTACAGAAGAAAGGGGAAAATGCATGAAAAAAGTTTATGCTTGTCTTATAGGAAATTGGGTCTGCTTGAATGATGATCCTGAATGCGTTATGGGTATAAATCGTGTAAACCCAAGCATTTGGTATGAAGAGAATGCCGTAATATGGGCACCAATCCAGCGGGAAGAAAAAGATACCTACTATCAGTTGGATTATGTGCATATCTTCTACCAAAACAAAGATTATCGAATTAACCCCATATTCATTCAAATTATAGAAGAATAGCCTGTTCAAATTCCCGGCGATAATCTTCTACAATCGTGCCAGCGTCAGCCAGCAGCAATTTATTTGTTACTGAGCTGACGTCTTTATCAAACCGAGTATCTACGCAATGCCTTAATTTTCTCCACTCCAGGTATGTAATTCCTTGCATGGCTTCAAGAATAAGATTTACTTTCTCTTCACTCACCTTTCCTCACCTCCCTCCTATACTGGCCTCCGCCTCCGGCAAATTGCCCCCCTTTATTTCGATTTTTCTACAAAAAATATTGATTTTTTAAATAATGCACGGTATAATAAACAAAATATTTTCTGATTTTACATACTGTGAGGATTTTAAATGTTAAGCACATTTGCCGATATCGTCGGAATACTAAGCTTTGCTATAACGGTTGTTTTGCTGATTCGTTCGGAAAGCCTAAGAAACGAAATTGTATCCCAAAAAATCAATTACCGGAATCAACAAGATGAGATAGTCGAACAGCTTGAAGGTTTCCGTACTACCCTTGCCAGTGGCGAACCCCTTTCCTTAAAAGATCTCGATGATATGCGATACGCCTTGGAGCAATATAAAGTTAATGTGCTGCATATACTCTCTTATCAAGACCGAAAAACAATTGACCAGACACTTAAACTTTTTGATAAGGATTTTTCCGTTTTCTTAAGAAAGAAACTTTTAAAAAATCTTACCCACTTATGTGCCCGTTTTACAAAGAAGGAGGTATAAAAATGGATAGCAAAACAGCTTTTAACTTTGCAAATAAAGTACTTGAACAAACCAAAACCCATAAAATAAAATGGGAACACGCACAGAATGCCTTTGCTCATGCCACGCTTTCCAATCAAACCTATTATTATGTCGCCAACACAAGGCAAGGGGAGATTGTATTAGGCAAAAACTCTTATAACAGTAATGACATTCATCTGTATTTAACCCCCATGGAAAAGACGTCTTATGGAGCAACTTATGACCTATCTGAGTTCATCAGTTGGTATGATAAAGAAAATGCCCAAAAATATAAAGAATGTCTAAAAGAACTTTTTACACTTGTTTACCACTCCCTTCCTAATGCTGATGCATTTATCGATTCTTTCCTTGAAGAATAGCCGCTTCTTCTAATAATTTTGCCGCCTTTCCTAATAACCTGGAAGCCACTTGTAATTTATCCACATCTTTTGATTCCTCGGCAGAGCCCTTGCCGCTCGCTAAGCCGAGGAGTTCGGCAATATCTCTTGTTTGACGCTTTAACATGTGCACATCACATTCCAAAGAGTCAAGTGTGTATCTTGAAATAAACATTCTTCCTCACCTCTCTCCTACTCCAGCTCCCGCGGTTCATACCGAGCCCTCAATTCCGTCGGCGATATCTCCATAGCTTCACACAAATCATACAATTCGTTAGCTTCCAATTTCCGCTTTTTACTTAATACCATTGATAAAACAACTGGTGACATATGTGCCTTTGTCGCAATAGCAGCCTGTGTGAAGCATCTTTCCTTAATCGCCATCTTTATATTATCTCTAATATCGAAATCCAATTTCCTATCACCCTCCTTTCAAATATTCATTTTTTGATTACAAATCCACTATAACATTCAATATTTTATTAGTCAATAGTTTTTTAATAAAAATTTGAATAATTATATTGATTTTATTAATTTGCTATGCTAATATCTAGATTGAAAGGACGGTGACAAGATGACAAAGGAAGAGATTGGAGAAAAATTAAAGGCCAAACGGATTTCTTGTGGGATGACTCAGCAAGAAGTCGCTGAAAAAATAGGGCGAAAGCAGCCAGTTGTCGGCCACTGGGAAACTGGATATTCTCAACCAGATGCCAATACCTTATTCAAGCTTTGCGACATATATGGCACAACAGTTGATGATGTTTTTGGTTTTACTAAAAAAAATACTTTTACTAAATCAGAATACGACCATATTCAAAAATACCGCGACCTCGACCCTCACGGCAAAAAAATGGTAGACTTCACTCTCCAGGAAGAATGGGAACGGTCAACAGCAAATCCGAAGCCTGAAATCAAGCCCCCATCCCCCACCGCCGAAATTATCCCCATGCGCTTCCTGTCCTACTACCAGCGTATGGCATCCGCCGGAAGGGGCGAATATCTGTTTTCCGACATACCTACAGAGGTAATAGCCGTGCCGGATACCCCGCTGTCCCGCAGAGCGGATTTCGTCATTGGCGTATCTGGCCGGAGCATGGAGGACACCTACTTCGAT
>CAJUGL010000032.1 GCA_910586515.1 uncultured Acetatifactor sp. | reverse complement strand
TCACAACGTTCAAATGATTCAAGTCGGAGAAGATGGACTCCTTGCTGACTCTCGTGATTCCCGTCATGACCGCCCGCTCCAGATAGAGGTTCATCTTGAATGTGGAATTGAACAGGCCTCTTATGAATTCCACCATCTCTTTCCAATAGCCGTATACCCAGGCCTCCTGAAGCGGCGTATCATATTCGTCCAGAAAAATAATTACTTTTTTCCCATAATAGCCCGACAAATAACCCGACAGATTTTTTAAGGAATACGCCGCCTCAGAATCCGTCATTTCTCCCAAAACTTTGCGGAAAAGATCTGATTCTCCTTCTTTCAGGCTCCCGCCTGACAACAGGAAATCATACTTACGGTATACTTCTTTGATAAGCATACAAATCTTTTCCCTTGCCATAGTGAAGGTATTCGCCTTTACATCCGCGAAACTCAAAAATATAACCGGCCAAGTGCCCTGGATATTCTGATACTTCTCGTTCTTCCATATGGATAACCCATGAAAGACCTCTCCCCGCCCCTCATACTCTACAGAAAGAAATCTCTCCAACATATTCATGTTCAAAGTCTTCCCGAATCTACGGGGACGGGCAATCAATGTCACATCGTCTTTATTTTCCCACCACTGCCTGATAAAATCTGTTTTATCAATATAAAAACTGTTTTCCATTATCAGCTTTTCAAAACTCTGAATCCCTATTCCTACGGTTCTTGCCATGATAATGTGTCCTCCCCACTTCTCCAATTAATCTTATTATACATGTTTCCACAGAAAAATGCATCAAATTTCCGTAAAAACTATATAGTCTCACCAAGCAAAATGGGACAAAGTCAGTGTAGCCGCTCCAGCTAAACCAACTCTGTCCCATTTTAAAAACAACGCTTCATCCCATTCGACGTCTATTCCTTCTCAAACCTCTCCCGCAGCTTTGAAAGAGCCTTCTTCTCAATCCGGCTCACATAGCTCCTGGAAATCCCCAGCGCCTCCCCGATCTCATTCTGGGTCACCTCCCGGTTCCCGTAGAGGCCGTACCGCATGATGATAATGCGCCGTTCCCGCTCTGTGAGACTGACATCCATCAGAGCCAGAAGCCTTCGGATATTCCCCGTCAGCTCCATGCTTTCGATGATATCCGGCTGATTCTGCTCTATCACATCCACCAGATGGATTTCATTCCCTTCCTTATCCTGTCCGATAGGCTCAAAAAGAGAAACTTCCCGAGAGGACTTTTTCTTTCCTCTCAGGAACATCAACAATTCATTCTCTATGCATCTGCAGGCGTAGGTAGCAAGCCGCCCTTTTTTCTCATCAAATGTCCTGATCGCCTTGATCAGTCCGATGCATCCTATGGAAATAAAATCTTCCATATCCTCGTCCGCATTCTGGTATTTCTTCACGATATGGACTACCAGACGCAGGTTTCGTTCCACCAGTGTCTTCTGTGCCCGTTCGGCCTCCTCAGGGGAACCATGGCGCAGCAAGCGGATATACCCGGCTTCCTCCTCCTGTGTCAACGGTTTTTGAAACGTCTCCAAATCCAACCCCCACGGATTACTCTTAACATAGTTTATGTCTCCGGCTCATCCATGGTTCCTGGGTTGTGTTTCAAAAGTTTCAAAATATACTCACTGTATAAAGCCTGTTTTCATCTGTGGCTGTAAATATAGTAAAACAGGGCCTTCAATCCTGCCGCCAGTGCCAAAACGGCAAAGGCTGTATAAAACACCGCCATGTGGAACAGGGAAGCTGTCCACGTAAAAAACAGCAGTGAAACCAGGAGAATATCCATCACCAAGCCTCCGCTCTTATCGTGGAGATATTGATTCCTTTCGTCCTGTTCCTCCCTCATCTGTTCTTTCAGCAGGATACTGCTGCCCAACACTTTTTTGTTTCGCAGAATTCCGGCGATCATATAAGCCAGACCGCCGAAATAAACCAACCTGCTGAAATTCCGGGCCAGATCAGTCATAATCCGGGAATCGCCGCCCCCCAGTTCCACGACTACAGGCATATATACCAGCATGGCCGCCAGAACCAGGTACTGAATACGGATCCGCCGTTTGATTTTACCGCTGTAAGTTGCGTTTTTACCATCTCCCATATGCTTCGTCCTCCTCCCGTTTATTCTCTTCCAGACAACAGAGCTCCTCTATGGTGGTGTGAAATACCTGCGCCATTCGGTAGGCCAGCATCAGAGACGGCTTATACTGCCCTTTCTCTACGGAAATAATGGTTCTGGCGGAAACATGCACTCTGTCCGCCAGCTGCTGCTGAGTCAGACCCGCCTCTGTACGCAGTTCTTTTACTCTGTTCTTCATCTTTATCCCCTTTGATTCTCCCTGCCGTTCCGACTGCTTCCGTCCCTCTCTCATGAAAGCATTATGAAGTATACTTCACATGAAGTCAACTTCATAATAGCATAAACAGACGAACCTGTCAATGCTTTCCCTTCCGTCAGTTCAGAAACTGAGCCATCACATAGTTGCTGACGTCCAATCCCCTGTCTGTCAGAGCCAGCCGCAGGGTATCCCCCGGCGCATTCTCCCCAGAGAACTCCCTTTCCATGCCGCACAC
This sequence comes from uncultured Acetatifactor sp., assembly GCA_910586515.1. Lineage (GTDB taxonomy): Bacteria > Bacillota > Clostridia > Lachnospirales > Lachnospiraceae > Acetatifactor. Next base: position 38,155 of record CAJUGL010000032.1, on the reverse strand, counting down.
AGCCGGAGCTTCCCGGCAGCCATTCTCCCCAGAAGACTCCCTTTCCATGCCGCACACAGCCGGGGTTCCCCTGGCCGGATTCTCCTCTTCTCCGGTAAGATACTGCAGCAGCCCATCCTCCTGATTCTTCCGGATTACTTCCCCGTACACCTCCTCCATGGCACACCCGAACTGTCTCCGGAATGCGCCGCTTTCCACGCCTTCCGTCATCCTCAGCCCCAGAAACATAAACTCCTCCATCTGTTCCCCACGGCTCAGCTCCTGCACATCCTCCCTGCATCCCAGAGGATTCTCAAGATAATCTTTCAGCCCGGCGCCGTTGCGGAAACGAACGTTCTCCACCAGGGAGGCCGCCCCGATGCCGAAACCCGCATAATTTTTTCTCTGCCAGTATCCGCAGTTGTGACGGCATCTGTATCCTTTTTTCGCATAATTGGATATTTCATATCGTTTATAGCCATGACTCTCCAGAATGCGCTTTGTCTCCTGGTACATCTCCCTGTCCGTGTCCTCATCCGGCAGCTCCAGTTCCCCGCTCTCATGCTGCCGGTAAAGAAGCGTCCCCTCCTCCAGAATCAGACTGTAGGCAGAAATATGCTCCGGCGGCGGCTCCAGGGAGAGGACCTTCTCCAGGGTATTCCTGTATTCGGAAAGCGTCTGGCCAGGCAGGGCGCTCATGATATCCACATTGATATTGGCAAAGCCCGCCTGTCTTGCCTTCCGGAAGGTCTCCTGAAACTGTGCCCAGGTATGGATTCTGCCTATGGCGGCAAGCTCCCTGTCATCCCCGGACTGCAGACCGATGCTTAAGCGGTTGATGCCTGCCTCCCGGAATACCCTAAATCCCTCCCCGGATACGGTCCCCGGGTTCACCTCAATGGTCACTTCCGCATCTTCCGCCATGTCGTAACTGCCCCTGACCGCTGCCATCAGCTCTCCGATACAGGCCGGCGGCACTGCTGAGGGCGTTCCCCCGCCGATAAACACACTGACCACCCTGTATGCTTCATATTGGAAAGCGCTCCCCACGGTTTCCGTGAGAAGCGCCTCCATATATCTTTTCTTTGTTTTCTCATCTCCGGGAGCGGACAGAAAATCACAGTAAAAACATTTCCTGACACAGAAGGGAATATGAAAATATAATTCCAGCTCTTTTTTATCCGACAATTGACTTTTACCCCCTATCCTTTTCCCAAAAGTGTTGCGCTCAGCGCCGAAGCGTTTCCGTCCGGCTTCCCTCAATCCTCGTCCAGCTTCAGCACGCTGAGGAAGGCTTTCTGGGGAATCTCCACATTGCCGATCTGGCGCATGCGCTTTTTCCCTTCCTTCTGCTTCTCCAGAAGCTTTTTCTTCCGGGTGATATCGCCGCCGTAACATTTTGCCAACACATCCTTGCGCATGGCCTTCACCGTCTCCCGGGCGATAACCTTGCCGCCCACGGCCGCCTGGATGGGAATCTCAAACAGATGCCTGGGTATCTCCTCCTTCAGCTTTTCGCACATCCTTCTGCCCCTCTCATAGGCCGAATCCGCATGGACGATAAACGACAGAGCGTCCACTTCCTCCCGGTTGATCAGAATATCCAGTTTTACCAGCCTAGACTCCTCATACCCCTTCATATCATAGTCAAAGGACGCATAACCCCTGGAACGGGATTTCAGCGCGTCAAAAAAGTCGTAAATGATCTCGTTCAGAGGAAGCTCATATTTCAGCAGCGCCCGGCTGGCCTCCATGTACTCCATCCCCAGATACCTGCCCCGGCGCTCCTGGCACAATTCCATGATTGAGCCGATAAATTCACTGGTGACCATAATCTCCGCGCTGACCACAGGCTCCTCCATATGCTCGATGGTGGAGGGATCCGGCAGATTGGAAGGATTGGTCAGCTCAATGACCTCCCCGTTGGTCTTGTACACCTTGTACACAACGCCCGGAGCCGTAGCCACCAGATCCAGATTGTACTCCCGCTCCAGTCTCTCCTGGATCACCTCCAGATGCAGCAGTCCCAGGAACCCGCAGCGGAATCCGAAACCCAAAGCCACAGAGGTCTCCGGCTCATACTGCAGAGCCGCATCATTGAGCTGGAGCTTTTCCAACGCGTCCCGCAGATCCGGATACTTTGCCCCGTCCGCGGGATAAAAACCGCAGTAAACCATGGACTGCACCTTTTTGTATCCGGGCAGCGGCTGCTTACAAGGATTGCGGTCGTCCGTCACCGTGTCCCCCACCGCGGTATCCTTTACATTTTTGATGGAAGCCGTGATATAACCCACCATTCCGGCGGACAGCTCCTCACAGGGAATAAAACGGCCTGCGCCGAAACAGCCCACCTCCACTACTTCTTCCTTCGCTCCGGTAGCCATCATCCGAATCATGGTTCCCCTGCTGACGGTCCCTTCCATAATCCGGCAGAAGATAATAACCCCTTTGTAGGGATCATACAGGGAGTCAAAAATCAGGGCCTGCAGCGGGGCTTTCGGATCCCCCTTGGGGGCCGGAATTTTCTTCACGATCTGCTCCAGCACATCCTCGATGCCCAAACCGTTTTTGGCGGAAATCAGGGGAGCGTCATGGGCCTCCAGGCCTATGACATCCTCAATCTCCTCGATCACACGTTCCGGCTCCGCACTGGGCAGGTCTATCTTATTGATCACCGGGATCACGTCCAGATCATGATCCAGGGCCAGGTAGACATTGGCCAGTGTCTGGGCCTCAATTCCCTGGGCCGCGTCCACCACAAGAATCGCTCCGTCGCAGGCGGCAAGGGAACGGCTTACTTCATAATTAAAGTCCACATGGCCCGGCGTATCGATAAGATTCAGAATATACTCTTCCCCGTCCCTGGCCTTGTACACGGTGCGCACGGACTGGGCCTTGATGGTAATGCCCCTCTCCCGCTCCAGATCCATATTGTCCAGTACCTGGGCCTGCATCTCCCTGTTGGTCAGAAGGCCCGTATGCTCAATAATCCGGTCCGCCAGCGTGGATTTTCCATGGTCTATATGGGCGACAATGCAGAAATTCCGGATTCTGGACTGTTCGATATTCTTTGCAGATTCCATTCCTTTTTCCTCTTCCTTACATTAAAGTAAGTAGATTGTATCAGAATTACTTCCAATTGTCCATACACAGATAAATTCTTCTCCGGAACAGTTCAGACAGGACGCTGAACTGCTACTCTTCTCCGGAAAGCACCATACTCAGGATATGAGCCAGAGGATCGCAGGCATTCATCGCCTCCTCCACGGTATTGTTCTGCGCGCCCAGTTCAACCAGGAGACACCTGGGTTTAAGATGCATATTATATCGGTAACCCTTGAGATAAATTTTCCGGGTAAGGCCGGGATAATATTCCACTGCCTTCATCTGCATCTGAAAAGAAAAGGCCAGATTGCTGTCCAGATTTTCATTGTACAAATAGGCTATGTTGCCTGTCTTCTTTGTGTGTGACAGACCGTTGAAAAACATAAATCTCGCGGTAGGTCTGCCGTCCAGATCCATAACCAGCCTTGTGGTCTCGGGCATCTCGTCTCTATGTAGGTCGATCACTACCTGTATGCTGGGATAATCCCGCAGAATCTGCTCTATGTCCCCCAACGCCGCCGAATAAGAATCATCCCTGGAATCAATATCGTATTGTCCGAGATGATGAATCACTTCATAGCCGTAGGTTTCCGTGAGAATATTTTTCAGCCGTTCTCCCACGCCCAATATCGTGGTGGACGCATCCCCGGGAACAGAATCGGCAAAACTCTCCTGGGAATGGGTATGATAGATCAATATCTGCGGCCCCGAACCGTCCCCCGGGATCCGCATGTCCTCCCCCAGCAGCTTTTCCACATTCAGCCGATCGCTGCCGGCCGTAGTATTGGCATCCACGGTATAAAACTGCTGAATCAATGTTTCGTAGTTTTTTAAAGGTCCCAGGTCCACCTGATTCTGCTTTCCATGGGGAATAAAGGAGGATACCTGCCTCGCCTGCAGCGCCGCCTCGTTTTCCGCCTGCAGCAGGTCTCCCAATGTCTCCCCTGAAGGCTCATCGGAAGGATTTTCTTTTCTGTCCGGTATGTCCTGAATGTCCGTACTTTCCGCCAGGCTTTCCTCGGCTTCCGTCCCCTCCTGAGCTTCCGCCAGCAGAATGGTTCGAAAATCCGTCATTTCATCATCTTCCTCCCGTTCCCCGTCCCGGGTAAGGTATCCGTAATACGGAATCATTGTGTCGATTTGTTCCTGCAGCAGCCAATCGCTTTTGCTGCCTCCACCGGCGGCAAAAACCAGACTGGGAACGAACTGGGCGCAAATCTTCTCCTGCGCTCCGTCCGCCAGACTCTTCAGCATGGCTTTCCCTATAGTGTCCTGTTTTTCCACCGCGCCGGAAACGGCGGCTCCGCAGCTCTTGGCGACGGCCTGCAGGCCGAGAATAACCAGCGCCAGCGCCAGCAGCCGCTTTGTCAACTTATCCCCAAAGAATTTCTTTTTTACGGCAACGCACTTCCTTTCCCACCACCGACACTCCCCGGGAGACGCCGGCGCCCTATTCAATATATGCCCGTCTGCGCCGTTCCATGAATAGGCTTATGTGGTCTGTCTGTCCGCAAAAGTCTCTCCGATAGCGATATTGATTCCCTCCGACACGGTAAAGCTGACTCTTTTTATGACGGCGTCAATGTCCTTACCCGTCATATACATATTGTTCAGCTCCGCAAAATTCAACTGCTGCCGCTCTCTGTATCTCGCTCCGGCAAAATCGCTGTCTTCCCCAAGCAGCTTCTCCAGGGCATCCCACACAATCGTAGCCGCATCCACCACTGTCGGGATACCGATGGCAATCACGGGAACACCCAGACTTTCCTCCGTCAGCGCATTTCTGTGGTTGCCCACCCCGGAACCGGGCTGTATGCCGGTATTGGTAATCTGGATTGTCCGATTGAGCCTTTTCGTGCTGCGCGCCGCAAGCGCGTCTATGACAATGAGCGCATCCGGCTCTGTCTCCGCCACCACGCCCTTGACAATCTCCGCCGTCTCCATGCCGGTCTTTGCCATAACGCCCGGCTCAAGGGCGCTGATCTGATTCATCTTGTCGCAGCTATAGGCGGCTTTTCCGTACTCCTTCACAATATGCCGGGTGATAAACAGATTGTCCACTACCTGAGGCCCCAGCGCGTCCGCCGTCACTTCCCTGTTGCCCAGTCCCACAACCAAAACGGATTGTTCGCTGTCTGCTCCCGGCAGCAAATCCAAAATCTCCTCCGCCAGTCTGCAGGAAATTTCCCTGTGATAATCCTCATCCGGCTCAACCATGGCCGGCGCCTCCATGGTCACATAGATTCCCACAGGCTTTCCCATGGCCTTTGCCGCGTTTTTAGTGTCAACCATCACTTTTGTGACACGTATGTCGTCTTCCTCATGGTAGTATTCCTCCACCCGCACACCGCGCAGCTCGCTCTCCGCCTCGCTGATGCTCTCCCTGGCCTCCAGCGCCAGGTCTGTCCTCATTTGAAAATTTCCGCTGCTCTGCATTTTATCCACGCTCCTCCGTATACTGTGACATTGCCCCTGCTTCGGCATATACTGTTACATATTGTTACTATTTTGTTCAAATTTTCTCGGATTATGTCTTGACAAAGCTTCTATTATTTACTAAACTATCTTTATGTGTTCATCTTAGCCCTCCGTGTCTGGCCAAGGTGAAACCTTAACAAACAAATTATAGTATACAATTGGAGGTGTATGACTTGGCTAACATTAAATCCGCAAAGAAAAGAATTCTGGTAAACCGCACAAAGGCAGATAGAAACAAGGCGATCAGATCCCGTGTAAAGACTGCCATCAAAAAGGTATATTCCACTATTGCCGCCGGTGACAAGGCTGCCGCAAAGACAGAGCTGGCTGCTGCCACCAAGGTGATTGAAATGGCTGGAAGCAAGGGCGTTTATCATAAGAATAACGTTGCCCACAAAGTTTCCCGCATCAGCAAAGCCGTAAACGAGATGGCCTAAGCAGTAAACGAGATTGAATCGATAGATCCGATAAATTCATCAAAAAACACCCTCGCCGCCCTGAGGGTGTTTTTTGTTACTGTGAACAATATCTGTTTTTCTACACTCAATGTCTGTGGCTTCCGCCTCCATGGCTTGCTCCGCTGCTGCTGCGGTGATGACCTCCTCCGCCGCTGCTTCTGCTGCCCTTGCTCTGTGAAGAGGACGTTTCTATCCGTCTGGTTACAACATTTTTCCGTATAAGTTCATCTGTCTTATCATGTATTTCAGGTTTTCCTCCTGCCACATAGGCATTTACGGCAACGGTATTCCGCGCCTTGTTCTGCGATGAACCGCTGACCGCGTAAATCGCCGCTATAATCACAGGCAGAATAAACACTGTTCCCCAGGAAAAGGGCAGCTCCAGTGAAGAATCCATCAGTCTGCCTACCTCATCCACATAAGCTTTATAAGCCCTGCAGGGATCAGTATCGTAATAATCGTCTACCGCATAGAGCACACTGTCGATATCCCCCAGGCTGAATTCTCTTTCCACGCTTCCGCTGGTGGAAAGATGCTCTCCGTTCTGCCCCGGATACCAATTGTGCATCAGAAGAACACCATCCCCTTCAAATCCGCGGTTATAGCCGAATTGATTGTCGTCCCAGAAATCGTCGGCAATATCCTGCATATTCTGCTCCCAACTCCGTGAACGCAGTCCGTATTTAGACATAGCCTCCTCCCCCTCCACAGACTGGTTTATGGTCACGAGAACAATGTCAATTTGCAGCTTTTCCTCCGCCTTCGCTATGTACCTACGCAGCTCCTCCTCTTCCCCGTCGTCAAGCACATCCGCGTAATCATATACTCTCTCCGCGGGAGCCTCAGAATTTGTCCTGGGCACGCTCCCGGCGTTCCGTTTCAACATCCCCAGCACCGCCACAGCCAGAATCAATATCCCTATGGCGATAAACCAGAAGCGGAAATAGCGCAGATATTGTCTCCCCGCTTCTCTTTTTATATCCTTGTCCATATCCCGTCAGCCATGATACCCACGGCCTTCCTCCTGTCTTTTCACCCCGACACGCTGCCCGCCTCCCCGTTGAAGCCGGCATGTCGAAATATCTGTATTACTTCTCCAAAAAAACCTGCGGCAGCTTTTACAGCAGACCCAGCAGCACCTGCAAAAGAGCCAGCAGCACAGTCATACATCCCCAGAGAGTGCCTACATACACCATAAATTTCGTCTTGGAAAAAGGTGCCGTGCCCACGATTTTCCCCGTCTGTCCATTGACGTAAAAGGGATAATCCTGATCTTTGTACCGATACAAATATTTCCATACGGGCAGAAGCCCGTATTCAGCCCTGCTTTCTTTCACCCGGATATTCTCGTTTACAGTCTTTACCCCGGCATATCCGGCATAACTCTCCCGAAGAAGCTTCCCTGCGTCCTCCTTCATCAATCCCCTGGCCCGGTTTTCCACCAGATCGGATGTCATATTATATTTTTCGCCATGGAAGCCCGACATATACTTGGGATCAAAATCCGTCAGCTGCGCATACTGAAAAGGCGCTATCAGATCCATCACCTCATCCGGCATCTGCAGAGAGGCATCCACCGGAATCTTCTCGAAAGAAATGGCCATGTTCCGCCGGACGGCGTATACGCTGGTCTCCGTATATTCGACATTCCCGCTGCGCCAGCTCCGAACCTTCGTGCCTTCCCCCTCAAAAGTACAGTCCGTGTCATAATCATAAAACCAGTAAGGCACATAAATTCCTTCCATATCGTTCAGCCGCGCCTCGGAAAGAAAATCTGTCGGCGCAAAAAGGCAGCTGCGGAACTTGTCCCGGATAGACCGTTTACAACTTTCCTTTCCCAGCTGGAACGGAATGAGCATCTTCGGTCTATAGCTTCCCTCCACCCTCTCGTTGAAAATCAGGTAACTGTCGCAATACGGACACTGCGCGGCGGAGGTGTGCTCCTGAACAGGCACCTCTCCGCCGCAGTTGGGACAGACCGTCAGCGCGCCTGACTGTCCTTCTGCCCGCTCGCCGCTCTCCCCGCTCTCGCAGAAAGGACAGTACATGCCATGCCTCTCCGGGCTGTACACCACATTTCCTCCGCAATTTTTACATCTGAAAAACATTTTCCCGTTTCCTTTCTTTCCCATGGAGCCGACACGTTCCCCGGTCAGCTCCACCGGCATTTTCCTTCCGTTTTCCGCACTGTCTCCGACGGCCCGAAAAGCCTATGAGCACAGCACCACTATTTTGGACGGCGTGGTCTGGGCCGGAATACTCCTGGTAGAGCTGGCATAATCTACCACCAGATTATGATTGGCGGGACTTCCCTGAAAATACTGGTTATTGACAGTCCTCACCTCCACGCTTCCGTCCATATTCAGTTTGAGCGTCTGTTCTTCATTTACCAGGGCCGAGTCAAAGTAACCCACACTCACCATTCTGCCGTTTTTCTCCCGGGCTGCCGCCACGGCATTGTACTGCGGCGGATAAATCAGGGGCATTGGCGCATCCGCAGCATACCAGAATGTACACTGCATGCCTGCGGAAAGGGTCTCGAAATCCACCACATAAGTAGCCGGTGTAAGAAGAAAATTGACGGTATTCCCCTCCATATCCTCCATTGTAACGAAAATCATACACCCGTCTCTGCGCCTTCCCCCCTGCCCTGCCGGAACCATATCCACAATCGTCCCTGTCACGGAACCGAAACGACTTCTCCTGAAAGGTCCGTTTTCTCCAAAACCAAAATCCATTGTCTCTCCTCTGTTCAGCTCTGTCAGCCTATCATATGCGCTCTCTCCCAAAATGTGCCTGTCAGTCCGAAACTTCCTCCTTCAGGATGATACCGCCTCCCAGCACATATTCCCCGTCATAGAAGCACATCGACTGTCCAGGCGCAGCGGCCCGCACCGGATGCTCGAATACTGCCAGAACTCTGTCCCCGGGCAGCTTTTCTATCCTGCAGTATTCCCCCCTATGATTATAGCGTATCTTGGCCAGAACACGCCTGTTTCCCCCAAGCTCCTCAGCTCCCATATAATTGATTCCGCCGCAGATCACTCTGTCCGTAAACAACTCCTCGTTCCTGCCGATAACCACTTCGTTTGTCTCGGGACGAATATCCGTCACATAGATCCTCTCCCCCAGCGGCAGCTTCAGCCCGCGCCGCTGGCCGATGGTATAATGGGTAATACCCTCATGATCTCCTGCCTCCCGGCCATCCCCATACACGAACCTGCCGGGACCCGGAACCCGCTCTCCTGCCTCCGTCCGGATAAATCCCGCGTAATCCCCGTCCGGCACAAAACAGATCTCCTGGCTGTCCGGCTTTTCCGCCACCGGCAGCCCCGCCTCGCCGGCCAGGGTCCTGATTCTGTCTTTTTCGTAATCCCCCACAGGCAGCAGCGTATGCGCCAGCTGTTCCTGACTCAGGCTGTACAGGGCATAGCTTTGATCCTTTCCCTCCGTCACCGAACGGCGGATAGCAAGACGCCCGTTGGGCAGCCTGGCAATCCGGGCATAATGACCTGTGGCAATGTACTCCGCTCCAAGCTCCAGAGCCCTCTCCAGCAGCGCCCCCCACTTCACACGGCGATTGCAGACAATACAGGGATTCGGTGTACGTCCCTGAAGATATTCCTCCACGAAATAATCCATAACAAACCGGCGGAATTCCTCCCGGAAATCCATGACATAATGCGGAATGCCCAATGCCTCAGCCACCTTAGCCGCATCCTCCGCGGCGGCTGCCGTCTCCCCGGCTTTCAGGCATCCTCCCCCGGACCTGCCCCAGGTCTCCATGGTCACCCCTATAACCTCATATCCCTGCTCTTTCAACAAATAAGCAGCCACGGAAGAATCCACCCCGCCCGACATGCCCACTACTACCTTTTTTCCCATTATACCGCTCTGCTGCACGCCGCAGCCTCTCCTCCCCGCTATCTCTCACCCTGTCACCCTGGCTCCGAACGGCATCAGCGCCAGCTTGGCCAGCTTAAAATGCTGAAGCCCGAAAGGAATCCCGATCACCGTGACACACAGAATACAGCCCATAACCGCAGACCCCACCGCCAGAGGAATTCCCGACACCAGCAGCCAAATCAGATTCAGCAGCAGGGAACCAACACCGCCTCCGTATTCAACCTCTTTTCCGAAAGGAAAGAAAGAGAGCCCTGCAAACTTAAAGCATTGAGTTCCCCAGGGAATTCCTACAATCGTAATACACCAAAGACAACCCGCCAGCAGCCACCCCAGTCCGCTGAAAAACCCTCCGCACACAAACCACAACAGATTACCCAGACAACCCATCTCAACCTCCCTCCGTTCCACAGACAAAAGGCAGGTTCCCATGAAACCGCCGAGTCCCTGCCCCGCCTGCGGAACAATTCCCGATTCATGAACTGTTCCTATTATAAAATATCTCCGCCCAAAACACAACCGTCAATTCATCCTCTTTACAATCCGGTAATATGCCATGGAGGTCCTTCTGTAGCTCAGGCCGTACACCGCGGCGAACACGATACAGCCTCCTATCGTGCATCCGATTAACAGCGGCGTCTCAAAGAAGCCGATGGCCCCCAAAAGCATGTAAACCATGTTCATTCCCACCGCTGTGTGAAGAATCGCGCCGATCAGCGGCAGACCGAAAACAATACTGATCTGCTTCCTGACCGTACGGCGGATTTCCCGCTCATCCATTCCTACCTTCTGCATGATCTCAAAGTTCTTCTGATCCTCAAATCCCTCCGTTATCTGTTTATAGTACATGATGATCAGCAGACAGATCAGAAAGATCGAACCGAAGAAAATGCCGATAAACAGCAATCCTCCGTACATGCTCTCCTGATCCCGCATATTTTCTCTGTGATCCTGGTACCCGGCAAATTCCGCCAGACTCCCCGCACATGCCTCCAGCTCCTCTGAAAAGCGGTCTATATCCTCATCCTCCCCCTGAAGGGAAAAACCGTAATAGCCGGACCTTTGGTGAAATGCGTCCACACCATACAAAGTGCTGACTGTGTTTACCTGCTGTCTGTCCGCAAACACCACGACATAGTCCCTGTTCATCACATTGTTCGTGAGTTTCCTGCTGATTCGGCTCTCCTGCATTTCCTCTGCCACATTGAATACTTTATCTTCAAAAATGATTTTCTCCTGTCCGAAATCCGGTCCTGAAGAAAATATAATCACCTCTCCCGGCTGCAGGGTTTCTTTCGCCCCTTCCAAAAGATTATATTCTTCCAGAGTCATCAAAATCAGACTTCCCCAGCCACCATAATCATAGGACTCTCCCCCAACGCTGAACGTCTCTCCTCTCTGGTAGGCCCTGACCTTCACATAGTAATTTACCAATTCCTCCTCCAATACCAGACCATGGCGCACCGCCAGCTCCCGGGCCTGTGTTTTCAGGCCTTCCACATCCGCTTCTCCCTCCCCGAAAAATCTGACCTCAAATTTTCTGGTAAAATTGGAAGTCACAATGATATCCATGTCAAGATACACCGCCACCGTACACACCACCGTAATGATCACCATAGTGGAGAATATACAGATATTGGACAGACTGGCTGCGCTTTTTTTCATCCGGTAAAGCATACCCGACACCGTGATAAAGTTCTCCGGGCGGTAATAATATCTCTTCCTGCCTTTAAAGAACTTCAGCAGAGCAATGCTTCCCGAGGTAAACAGGCAATAGGTGCCGTAAACCACCAAAAATACCGCCAGGAAGAAATCCGTGAAAATGCGGCTCTCCAACTGCGCAGTAATGGCCAGATAATAGCCGGCAGCTGTGGCCGCCAACCCCACGGCTGCCCAGAGGCCGATTCTTTTCGGCTCCTTCTCCCCTCTTTTCGCATCGCTCATCAGCTCCGCCGGATTGGATTTCCCCACCTGAATCAAGTTCACAAAAAGGTTCAGCCCGGTGATAAATGCATAGAAAATCAAGGTGTCCAGAATTGCCCTGGGACTTACGGTAAATTCCACGTTCACAGGAAGCTTTGCCAGATTCAGCAACAGCAGAAAAATCAGCCTGGAAAACAATACCCCCAAAACCACAGCCGCAGCCGTGACCGCAAAGTAGATCACTGCGCTTTCCCAAAACATCATTATGCCGATATGTTTTTTCTCCATCCCCAAAATGCTGTAAAGCCCCAGCTCCCGCTTGCGCCGCTTGATCAGAAAGCTGTTGGTGTAATAGAGGAAAGGCACCATGATAATCCCCAGCAGAGAGAATCCGATTTGTACCAACACCAGGGCATAGGCCCCTTTGGGCAGGGTATACATGATATCATTTTTCAGGATCATGTCAAACGCAAAATACGTAAACACCGCAAAAATGCTGCACCCGATAAAAGGAAAATACACCGAACCGTTTTTTCGTATATTTGTAATCGCCATCCTCGGCAAAAGTGATGTCTGTCTTTTCATCCGTCCCACCCCCTCACCTGTTCCCTGCCGGGCTTGCCCCGTCGGTCTGCAGCACGGTCAACGTATCCGAAATCTTCCTGTACATCTCGTCATCTCCCAGCCTTCCGCGGTAGATCTGGTTGAACACACACCCGTCCTTAATAAAGAGCACCCTGCCCGCCCTGCTGGCCGCCTGGATGCTGTGAGTCACCATCAGAATCGTCTGTCCGTCCTCATTCACCCGGGCAAAAATACGCAGCAGTTTGTCCGACGCCTTGGAATCCAGCGCTCCCGTAGGCTCGTCTGCCAGCACCAGCTGCGGCTGCGTAATCAAAGCTCTCGCCACCGCCGTGCGCTGCTTCTGGCCGCCGGACACCTCATAAGGATATTTGTCCAGAATTCCGGAAATGTCCAGCTTTTCCGCCAGAGGTCTGATACGCTGCTCCATGTCGCGGTAATCTCTGCCCGCCAGCACCAGGGGCAGAAATATATTATCCCGCAGCGACAACGTGTCCAGCAGATTAAAATCCTGAAACACAAAGCCCAGATTATCCCGCCGAAAGGCGCACAGTTCCTTCTGCCTTATCTCCGCCATATTTTTTCCCGCCAAAATCACCTGGCCGCCGGTGGGCTTATCCAGCGAAGCCATGATGTTCAGGAGAGTGGTCTTCCCGGAACCAGACTCCCCCATAATGGCCACATACTCTCCCTGCTCCACCGAAAAGTTCACATTGTCCAGCGCCTGCACCTTGTTGCCGCCCAGACGTGTAGTATAGATTTTCTTAAGATTTCTGACTTCCAATAATGCCATTTTATGCTCCTCCCTGTATTCCCGCACTGCGCAGACTCCGCGGAAGCCTGCTTTTTCCGTGCAATATAAACCTGTCGTTTCCCGTCTCGGACGACGCGTTCCACATCCGGATACGCCGGACAAACCTCCGCCTTATTTGTCCTCTCAACGATTCCGGTAAGATAAGAATACAGGAAAAAGAGTCCCTTTGCCATAGAATTACCTTACATTTCCGCTCTGAACCTTACGCTTTTGTAAGGTTTTCCGCCGGAATCTTCAGCGTGGTCTTTGTTCCCTGCCCTTCCTCACTTTCCACAATTACTGTAATCCCCAAATGATTAAAAATCCTCCTGCACAGATAAAGACCTATCCCTGTGGATTTTTTATCCAGGCGCCCGTTATAGCCGGTAAATCCCCTGTCAAAAATCCGGGGCAGATCTTCCGAACGTATGCCTATGCCTGTATCCTCAAGCCAAAATACCACTCCTTCCGCTTCCGTCCGCGCGCCCATATGAATCTTCCCTTTCTGTGTATACTTTATGCTGTTGGACAAAAGCTGCTCCAGACAGAAACCAAACCATTTCCCGTCTGTCACAATCTCCATATCCAGCTCCCCAAGCTCAAGTTCAAGCCCTCTGTTGATAAACAAAACAGCGTATTTTTTGACCGTCTGTCTCACCAGCGCGTCCAGGCTGCGCTTTTCCAGCACCAAATCCGCCGAAATGCCTTCCATCCGCTGAAAGGTCAGCACCATCTCCACATACTGCTCGATTTTCAACAGCTCTTCCTTCATCAGAAAGCTGTCCCTGTCCTGCATACCTGCTCTCTCCAGGAGCAGCTTAACCGCGGATATGGGCGTCTTGATCTGATGCGTCCACATCAGATAATAGTCTCCGGACTCGGCATTCCTCTCTTCCCACAGTTTTTCCCGCTCAGACTGCTTGACGCAGATCAACGCCAGGAGCATTTCCAGCGCATCTTCCAATGTCCCCGCAGAGTCGATTCCCTCCTGCGCAGCGCCCAGCCACTTCCCGCCCAGCTCCCTGAACATCCATCCCGGAGACTTTTCGAACTGTCCGAATATCATTTCTATTTCTTTTCTTTTCCGCACATACTTTATTCCCTGCCGCACACCTGCCGTCATCCACAGAACAAAAGACAAAACCGCCGCGTAAAGAAGCTTTTCCAGATTCTCAATATGGTACAGACTGCCTACAGTGACATACAGAACTGCCGTCAGAACAGTCATGAAAATCAAAAGCTTTTTTTCCCGAAAATAGCAAAACCAAAGTCTCATATCCGCTCCCCAATGCCGTATCCCAGGCCTTTTCTGGTCTTGATCAGCTGCCCTGCTCCTGCGCTCTCCAGCTTTCTGCGCAGCCTTGTGATATTCACCGTCAATGTATTGTCATCCACAAAGCAGTCATTATCCCAAAGCCGCTTCATGATAGCCTCTCTGGACACCGTTTCCCCCGGATTTTCAAACAGGATCTGCAGAATCCGAAATTCGTTCTTTGTCAGCTCCACCTTCTGCCCCTCAGCAAGCAGAGACGCATCTGTCAAATCCAAAATCATCCCCTGATATTCCATCACACTGGTGGCGCCCCGAAAAGCATAAGCTCTCCTCAGCATCGCCTGTACTTTCGCTGAGAGCACTTCCAGCTCAAAGGGCTTTGTCAAAAAATCATCGCCTCCCATGTTCACGGCCATGACGATATTCATATTATCGCCTGCCGAAGACACAAAAATAATCGGCACCTGAGAGATCTGCCTGATCTGCGCGCACCAATAATATCCGTTAAAGCAGGGCAGCCCGATATCCAGCAGCACAAGCTGAGGCGCGCAGGCCGCAAACTCCCCCAGTACATTGCCGAAATCTTTCACACAGAATACCTCATATCCCCAGCTCTCCAGGTGCCGCATCATCTCCTCCGCGATAACACTGTCATCCTCCACCAGCAGAAGCCGGTATTTACTTTCTCCGCTCATCTCTACGCCCCTCCTGTCTCTCCACTTTATGACAGTTTTTCTTTATTATAGTATTTGCCTCATATCAAGTCAACATATCGCAACAGCTCAGACAGGGCGCTGAACTGTTACACGTTACTGTTCACAGGTGCCTCCGGTTTTTGTGAAAACCTCTTGCTTATTGTCCCATATCCGGTATAATAAGCTTAACAGCACTTCAGAATCCAGAGCAAAGGAGAGTAAAAATGAGCATTCAGACATTTAAGCCCATAAAGGAGGGCAAGGTTCGTGAGATTTATGACAATGGAGACAGCCTGATCATGGTGGCAACCGACAGAATCAGCTGTTTTGACGTCATCCTGAACAATAGAGTTGACAAAAAGGGTGCTGTCCTGACCCAGATGTCCAAATTCTGGTTCGATATGACGAAAGATATTGTGCCGAATCATATGATTTCCGTGGATGCGGAAGATATGCCGGAATATTTCAGGCAGGAAGAATTCCGGGGAAAAAGCATGCTCTGCCGCAAACTGACCATCCTCCCCGTGGAGTGCATTGTCCGCGGATACATCACCGGAAGCGGCTGGGCCAGCTACCAGAAAAACGGCACCGTCTGC
This sequence comes from uncultured Acetatifactor sp., assembly GCA_910586515.1. Lineage (GTDB taxonomy): Bacteria > Bacillota > Clostridia > Lachnospirales > Lachnospiraceae > Acetatifactor. The sequence goes on along the minus strand of CAJUGL010000032.1, from coordinate 22,370 downwards.
GGAATACGCCTTCCGGAGGGACTCAGGGAGTCGGACAAGCTGCCCGAGGCTGTCTATACCCCCTCCACCAAGGCTGAAATCGGTGAACATGACGAAAATATTTCCTATGACCAGAGCATTGCCTACCTGGAAAAATATTTCCCGGAAAAAGGAGAGGAATATGCCCGTCAGCTGCGCGACTGCTCCCTGGCGCTGTATAAAAAGTGCGCCGAATTCGCCCTGAGCCGGGGAATCATCATCGCTGACACCAAGTTTGAATTCGGTCTGGACAGCGACGGCAATCTCGTTCTCGCCGATGAAATGCTGACGCCCGACAGCTCTCGTTTCTGGCCAGCAGACGAATATGAACCGGGCCATGGCCAGCCCTCTTTCGACAAACAGTTCGCCCGCGACTGGCTGAAAGCCAATCCCGACAACAACTGGACTCTGCCGGAAGATGTGGTCCGGAGAACCATTGACAAATATCTTCAGGCCTACGAGCTTCTCACCGGCAAAGCCCTTTAACTGCCCGCCGGGAGCGGAAACACCGCAGAATTTATCTAATATACTGACACATTTGTCATTTGCCAAAAGGGGACTGCCGCACCGATCTTCCGCGTGCGGCAGTCCCCTGTCTGCCCGGCCGAATCTCTCGGCCTGTTCTCTTCTTAACCGCGCCGGATCCGGTCTGTCTCTATTCCCTGCCGTCCCAGCAATATGTGCAGAGCTTGTTTCTGTCAATTCCCACGGATGCGATCATATCGTCCAGTCTATGGTACCGCAGAGTAGTAAAATTCAGCTGCTTCCCGATTCGCGCCACCATCTCCGCATACTGGGGGGTGTCCGGATCAATATAATCCTTCAGATCAATCTTCCGGCCGTCCTGTTCCATTTCCCGCAATACCCTTCTGGCAATCAGATCCATTTCGGAGGTTGAACGGGAGAAATTCAAATATTTACAGCCGAACATAAGGGGCGGACAAGCCGGACGGATATGCACCTCCCTGGCGCCGCTCTGGTAAAGGAATTCCGTGGTCTCCCGCAGCTGTGTCCCTCTGACAATGGAATCGTCGATCAGCAGCAGACTCTTCCCTCTGATCAGGTCCTCCACGGGAATCAGCTTCATTTTCGCAATCAGATTTCTCTGGGTCTGAATCACAGGCATAAAGGAACGGGGCCATGTGGGTGTGTATTTGATGAAGGGCCTGGAAAAGGGAACGCCCGACTGATTGGCATAGCCGATAGCATGAGGCGTTCCTGAATCCGGCACTCCCGCCACGGTATCCGGCTTCACATTATCTCTTTCCGCCAGCAGCCGTCCGCAGTTATACCGCATTTTCTCCACGCTGACTCCCTCGTAGGAGGAGGAGGGATATCCGTAATATACCCATAAAAAGGTACAGATTTTCATCTCTTTTCCCGGCTGAGCCAAAGTATGTATCCCCTCCGGCGTCACCACGGCAATTTCTCCCGGTCCCAGCTCCCGGTGAAACACATAGCCGAGATTCAGGTAGGCAAAGCTCTCAAAAGAAACGCAGTAAGCGCCCTCCTTCCGTCCCACGGACACAGGCGTCCTTCCGCAGCGGTCTCTTGCCGCATATATGCCCTTCTCCGTCATCACCAGAATCGTCATGGAGCCGTCTATGCTCTCCTGGGCATATCTGAGTCCCTCCACCAGATTGTCCTTCTGATCCAGCAGCGCGGCAACCAGTTCCGTGGCATTGATATCACCGCCGCTCATCTCCAAAAAGTGACCATGGCCTCCGGAAAACAGTTCCCGGGTCAGCTGGGCCGCATTATTGATCCTCCCCACTGTAGCAATGGCATAAGTTCCATGGTGTGAACGCACCAGCAGCGGCTGTGGCTCAAAATCGGAAATACAGCCAATGCCCACGTTTCCCTCCATCTTATTGACATCCTTGTCGAACTTAGTGCGGAACGGAGCATTCTCGATATTGTGAATGGCCCTGTCAAATCCCTTCTTCCTGTCATATACCACCATTCCTGCCCGGCGGGTTCCCAGATGGGAATGATAATCCGTCCCAAAATATAAATCAAATACGCAGTCTGCCTTGGCTGCTACACCAAAAAAACCTCCCATATAACCTCCATTTTAACTTTGCCCGCCCTCACCGTCGTCCCGGCGGATCCGCTCATTCTTTATGCATTACACGTTGATTTCGGCCTTCTCGCCCAGCAGGTCCTTATTTTCCTCCAGAAGCGGACGGATAATATCCCGCAGAAAGCTATCCACCTGTTCTCTGGAACGGCCCACATATCTGGCCGGATCCATTGCTTGTTGAAGCTCCTCCAAATTCATGGGGAACGCCGGATCCTCAGCAATCAGTTCCAGCAGATTATTCTCCCTTCCCTCCGCCTTTACTCTGCGTCCCGCCTCCATGGACAGTTCCCGAATGCGCTCATGAAGCTCCTGCCGATTCCCGCCCAGCTTTACCGCGTCCATCATGATGTTCTCCGTGGCCATAAAGGGCAGCTCACTGCGCAGATGCTTCTCGATCACCTTGGGATACACCACCAAACCATCCGCAACATTCAGACACAGATCAAGTATGCCGTCCACGGCAAGAAATCCCTCCGGAATGGACAATCGCTTGTTGGCGGAATCGTCCAACGTCCTCTCAAACCACTGTGCGGCGGAGGTGACCGCCGGATTCAGCGCATCGATCATCACATACCTGGACAGCGAAGCAATCCTCTCGCTCCTCATGGGATTGCGCTTATAAGCCATGGCGGAAGAACCGATCTGGCTTTTTTCAAAAGGTTCCTCCACCTCCTTCAGGTGCTGAAGCAGCCGGATATCATTGCTCATCTTGTGCGCGGATGCCGCAATGCCCGCCAGAACATTGATCACCCTTGTGTCGATCTTCCGGGAATACGTCTGTCCGGAAACGGGAAAACATTCTTTGAATCCCATTTTTTCCGCTATCATGGGATCGATCTTATCGATGGTCTCCTGATCCCCGTCAAAAAGCTCCAGAAAGGAGGCCTGGGTTCCCGTAGTCCCCTTTGACCCCAAAAGCTTCATATTGCCCAGCACATAATCCAGATCTTCCAGATCCAGGAAGAATTCCTGAAGCCACAAAGTCGCCCTCTTCCCCACCGTAGTGGGCTGTGCCGGCTGGAAATGGGTAAAGGCCAGCGTAGGCAGATCCTTATATTTATCCGCGAAATCCGCCAGCGCGGCCATGACGTTCAGCAGCTTCTTCCGAATCAGCCGCAATCCCTCCCGCATGACGATAATATCCGTATTGTCACCCACATAGCAGGAAGTCGCCCCCAGGTGAATGATGCCTGCCGCCCCCGGACACTGCTGCCCGTAGGCATATACATGACTCATGACATCATGGCGCACTTCCTTTTCCCTGGCTCTGGCCACGTCATAATTGATATCCTCCGCATGGGCTTTCAGTTCCGCAATCTGTTCTTCCGTGATGACAGGTCTGCCGTTCTGACTCAGACCCAGCTCTTTCTCCGTCTCGGCAAGAGCTATCCACAGCTTCCTCCAGGTACGAAACTTCATATCCTGGGAAAATATATACTGCATCTGGCTGCTGGCGTAGCGCTCGGACAACGGACTTACATATCTGTCTGTGCTCATTCCTGTTTCCTCTTATCTAAGCCCCCGGCCTGACAGACCCGGGGCTTTATCTCTCTGGTTTACGGTTACCTTTCCTGAAAATATCATAGCTTACAAACCCAGATTCGTCAATAGGCTAATCCGTCCTGCCGAACCGTTCCACAATCTCCCGGATTTCCGCGGCATAGGCCGGGTATTTCTCGGTCACATCCATGATCTCCCGCCTTGCCGTCTCCGACACCCCGTGATTGTAGTCCATCTGCTTCCTGAGCGTCTGTCTGCGCAGAATCAGGTCATGGCGTATTTCCACCATCTCCCTTTTATCCAGCAGAGCTGCGGGATGTCCCACCCACCTCTCCGGACTGGCTATCCGATAATTGGCCAGCCTGCTCACCAGCTGTCGGCGATAGTACTCCGCCTTGGACTCCGCCTGAGCGTATTCCCGTCTCTCCTCTTTCTCCTCCTGGTACTGCTTCCAGAGCCTCTCCAGGGCTGCCGCATTGTCGGTCCCGTACTTCATGTACAGATAATCCGTCAGATTCCTGTTGTTGACATATCTGATCTTTACCTTGTTCTGCAGCTGAATCAGCTTATTGATGTCTCTCTCCACTCTCCGAAGCTCTCTGTCTCCGTCCGTATACTTGGTCCACGCCACGGTTCCCGCCACGGCTACCACTGCCCCGGCCAGCAGATACCCCGCCTTGGTGTTCATTTTGAACATGAACTGCAGCACTAAGAGCATGATGATGCACAGAACGAATGCCGTCAGAAAAATCACCGTTATGCCCCGCATATTGTTCATGATCGTGTCCAGTTCCTGCCGGCGGTATTCATAGGCATGACGCTCTCTGTCCAGTCTCTTCAAGTCCTGTTTTACCCTTCCGCCGTAATCCTCGCATTCCTTCAGCTTCTCAATACCTTCCTGGAGCTCCGCTTCCTGCTCCCGCAGCCGATAATAATCCTCGTCTGTCATTCGGTTTTTCCGCTCCCGATACCGTTCTCCCTCCTGCTCCAGGGTCACCAGCATTTTGGCGATGCCGCTCAATTCCTGCCTCTCCGCCTTGGGCAGCGCTTCGATTTCTTCCATGTCCGTGAGATAGGAAGTGATCAGAGAATATTCTCCTGTCAGCAGATTCAGCTCTCTGGAGGCCTCGTCCATCTGCTCCAGACACCCTGTAATATACCTGCTGCGCTGCTCCCCGTCTTTAAAGTCCACGCTGTCCCGATCGTAGACCACTTTATCCCAGTTATCCTCACTGTCCTCACGCTGTCTTCTGTTTCTGAAAATTTTTGACAAAAATCCCATGAATCTCTGCTCCTCCCTAACAGTCCGGACAACTGTGTTCCGTTTTTACATTCGATAACTGTCCTTCAAAGCCTCTGTCAGGCACTCGTTTTCCTCATCATATCTTTGTTTATCCCTGCTGCGGAGTTCTCTTCTGTTGTACAGCCGAAGATAATCCGGCTGCTCCTCCCACTCCCCGGTTATCTTCTCCAGCCGCTTTTCCAGCTCCAGCGTCTGGCGGTACCACTCGCCCCGCCCGGACACCAAAGCCACATAGTCCTCCTCGGAGAGCAGTATCCGCATTGCCGCCAGATAATCCCGCAGATAATCCTCCCGCCCGTCCAGTTCCACAGCCTTCTCAAAGCATTCCGCCGCTCTGTCATACAGCATCAGCCCCGCGCAGGCCACGCCCTTATTGTGCCAGATCCTGGCCAGGAAATCCTTTGATGCCGGCTCTCCGCCTGCCTCCTGTTCCCGCCAGTTCCGCAGCAGCTCGTCATATCCTCTTATGGCAGCCTGGTATTTCTTCTTCCCGGTCAGATAGTCTATCTGGCTCCTGCGCTTCTCTATCCCGCTCAGGCCGGCTCCCCGCTTAAGCACCTGTTCAATCTCCCGAATCGTTTCTTCGTCCAGAAAACCTACATACCGTAAAATAGTTGTCACAAATACGCTCAAAGAACCCTGTTTATGCGCATAAGAATGCAGCTGCCTGGCAAGTTCCCTCAACCCGCATTCCCTGTCTATCCAGTCCAGCAGCCCGTCATTGATAATGGAAAAATCCAGAAGAAATACATTTTCCTTCATACAGTAACAGAGCTCCTCCATACTGAAAACATTGATTCCCAGCTCGGGAACACAGTAGGGCGTTTTCGCATATTCGCCCACACAGACGCTGACTCTCATTCTCCCACCTCCCCAAAGCGGCCCCTCATTTATTACTGTTCACGGCCCTCAGATTTCGATATCCTCCCGCCACACACGTCCGGAGGAGACCCGAAACTCTCCGAATCCCAAATCTTCCGCCTCCACCGCCAGGCAGTTCTCCTCCTTCAGAAAAAAATGCAGTTTCAGTCTGGCGATACTCCCTGCCAGTCCCTCCAGGACAATCCGGAACAGCTTTCCCCCCTTCTCCGGCGCGCCGTCCTTCCTGATCAGCGGAGTCACCACCAACATCAGCTCGTTGCCGTCCTGCAGATAGACCTCCGTTGTCCGCTCAGCCTCATACCAGTTTGTACCTGCGTCCAAAAGCGCATAATAGGAATCCTGCCCCTGCCGAAGTATTCTCATCCCCACATTGGCCTTCAGCTTATCCTTGCCCAGGAAGACATATCTGCCTCCCGTCTCGGTGGGAGCCATCCTCTCCTGCATGCCGCAGCATGCCCCCTTGCTGAACAGATTGTTCCCCTGAAAGACGCGTCTGCCTCTGCACAAAAAGCGCAGAGATTCCTTCATCCAGTCTCCCCCAAAGCCGTCGCCTATTAAGAATATGCTTCCTGTGGCGCCGCCGCATATATCCCGGGCAATCTCCAGAAAAGCAGCGTCCAGCTCCGCCTTCTCTCCCTGGCTCAGCTGCCTTCCCTCCGCCCCTTCCTCCCCTCTGACAGGGAGCGCATATTCCGGAAAGCCGTACTCCGTCTCCCGTATGGAAACCACAATGGGTGTGGTCCTCCTGTTGGATTCCAGCCGATAGGCCCGTATTCCTCCCTTGCCGTAATCCAGAAGCACCGCGGGATAAGACCATAACTCTCTGGGCTGCCGGAGCATATAGCTGTAAAAACTCTCCGCGTAGCTTTGAAGCGCGATCCGCTCCGCCTTGAGATGAATTCCCTCCACCACCCGGCTCATGCAGTCCAGAATCCTCCGGTCCAGCACCTGGCTGGTGATCATAATGGCAGTAATCCTGGCTCCGGTCTGAGAGAGAAGGTTCAGACTCCGCTTGAAAAACAGGGCCAGCAGAGCCACAGGATCAAAGCGATCCCCGTCCACCACCACTGTCTCCCCGTCCAGAGCCTGCAGCAGAAGATTTTCCACCAGAACCCCTTCCCCTGCGTCCGCGCAGCGCTGCGCCTCCCTGCCGTACAGCCACTGATTTACGCCGAACCGTTTACAGAGAATCGTCGGAATATTATACACCTGCGCGCCGGCCACCAGGGACAGAGTAGCCGCCTCTCCATGTTCGGAAAGCGCATAGCTTATCTGGGAATATTCGTTTCCCAAATCATAGCCCACAATCAATTTGTCACTGCTCAGAAACCCCATGCCGCCTCCCTTTACCGGAAAATCATTTTACAGAAAACAGTTTGCCGTTCAAAAATTCCTTTTTATAATACTCTTCCAGCAGGTCATCCATGGTATCGTAATCCTGTAATGACCTGGCCGTAACAATGTCATTGATCAGACGGTATCTCCCGTCCTCCTCTTCCCCTGTCTCGCCCTTCTGCAGAGTGCCGCTCTCCGTCAGCTGCGCCTCTCCGTCAGCCTCTTCCGTCACATAATATTGGAGACTTTCGCCGAAAAACAACACGAAAGCCTTAAAATACACGCCGCCGTACACTTCTTTCATATATTCCGACCGATAGCCGTCCGCCTCCCCGTTTTCATGAAGAAGCGCGTAATGAACGCAGACTTTTGTTCGAGGGCGGGTACGATACTCCAGAACAGTCTTGTCCGCCATCTCCTGCATCTGATCCCGGCATTCTCTGAATTTTCGAAAAAAGTCCAGATAGATTCCCTCCGCCAGCATCTCTTCCAGAAGTTCTCCCGCCATCTTTACGGTTTCCCCATCCATCTCATGCCGATTTTCCGCGAAATACTTCAAAAAGGCCAGCCTGCAGATCCTCTGCACCGGTTCCCCCCGCGAGTACATATAACGGATCTCCCGAAACACCTCTTTCTCCATCACCCGCTCACGGACAAAACAGTCATAGGAACACTGTGCCAGAAAAGCTTCCTCCACCTCTGTCTTTGCCCCCTGGGCTATATAATAACGGAATATTTCCATTTTCTCACCCACAAAGGCGCCGGAATACAGCATCTGTATCAGCATCTTCTCGCTCAGTTCGTAACAATCCATGCCGAAAGCATGGGCCGCCCTCCAGAGATCCCGCAGATTCCTGGTCATCCCTTCATAGTGTGCAGACAAATAGGCCAATGTAGTTCCGTCATACTTCCCCTTCTGGAAAACATATACTGCCGCAGCCGTCAGCAATGGCTCTGTCCCCATCCCCTGCTTCTCCATACGGCTCTTGACCAGCCTCACCAGAATTTTGGCATCCACAAAATACGGCCCGTATGTCTCCACCCACTGCCAGGCCAGCTCAAGTTTGCCCCGCTGCACCATAAAACGGATAACGGTTCCCCGCTCCTCCCAGGACAGCTCTCCTGCGGGGATGGTTTCCAGGAACTCGTCCAGCGCCCTCATGTCATCCATGTCATGATAACGCTGCGCAATACTCAAATACAGCCTGCGTCTTACGGAGAGGTCAGCCTGTCCGCAGGCCAGAAGCCGAAGCTCCCGCCTCACCCTTTCATGGTGTTCCTCTCTGCAGTTCTCCTCCCCGTCGCACAGGTAAAAGTCAAGCTCCGGATTCATGTCGGCAAAAGGAAGTATCCAACGCAGAAATTTTCCCGGGATCATCAGTTTCTCCATGGTATAATCCGCGCTTTTCAGAAAACGGTTCTTCTGTCCGTCCTCAAAGACAATGGTATAGCCGCTGCCGTACAGGGAAATCCATGTCTGCTTTTCCGACAAAATATATTCATGAGGGCGAAGATTTCCCTGCTGGTAAACATACACTTTCTGCAGCCGATCGTCCTCCACCCGGATCAGATGGGCAAAGAGCAGCCTCGACAGGGCTTCGGCATTCCTCCCGTCCACCATATCCTGCCTCAGCAGCCCGTTGTAGAGACTGGCAAGATGCCTGTTGATATGTCCCTTTCTGATCTGCTCCTCCACAAATTGCTCCATTTTGTATTGATAAGCCTCTGCCACATCCCCCAGCCGCTCTCTGTGCTGCAGAACATCGTCGTAGAGATAGGCGCTGCGGGTATAATCCAGATTATTCTGATAGGAAAAATACTTCAGCACCGTCTTCGGAATCTCCAGGCGTCCGTCCGGGTCCAGAGACATGCAGAAATACTCATAGAGATTGGTAATCCTCAGCTGCGCGTCCACTCCGGCCTTGTACCAGCCGGCATAGGCCTTCCCGATCTTTCCGCCCTTGATCAGCAGAGTGCAGATCTCCTGAAGCAGCTGAATGTCCTTCTTTTTCTCATAGAGCAGCTCCATCGTCCGGAACAGCGCCTGGGAATATTCCTTCAGGCGGCCTGCCAGATAAAGCATCTGCTCCACCACACCCTTCTTCAGCACCCCCTGTCTGACACCGTAATAAATCACCTGCTGTTCAAAGCTCCCCAGCCTGCGCAGCAGAGCCGGATTAGCGTTCAAGGGTACCAAAGCCTCTATATACAGCACCGGACTCCTGCAGCCGGACAGAAACAATTCCTCCAGAAATCCCCATTTCTCCCGGTCTGACCGATTAAGCTCCTCTGACAGATACAACAGCAGCCACGCCACACGCCAGTTGGAAGTATCCCTGCGGAAAATACGCCTCACATCCCCGGCTACTTTGTCGATGTACTCCCCGTCCCCGTGGACCAGCGTAGTCAGATAAAGGTAATAAGCCAGCAGCGTATCCTGATCTTCCCGCCCCTCCAGACGCTCGGCCACATGGTCCAGTATCCACCCGGCCTCATTATAGCGTTCCTCGGTAACCAACAGCTGCGCCTGAAACAATCTGGCGGAAATATCTTCCTCATTCAAGGCCACAAGCCGTTCCACCAGTCTACCGGTCTCTTTCAGCCACGCGGAGGTACCTGTCTTCCGCAGCCGAAAATTCTGATAAGCCTCCATAAGGCGTACAGTGCATCGCTTCCGCTCCGCATCCTGTGTCCCGAACGCCGAATGCCCGCAGTGCACAGTCACGGGCACAGCCAGCGCAACATAAGAATTATACAAAACAATTTCACCGAAATTCCGTCCGTTATGACACTGATCAAAGTCTATAAATACAGGTAACTCGCATCGATCACCCAGAAAATCATCATCTGTCAGAACATCCTTCTCCGAAAAAAGAAAGTCTCCTCTGCACTGTACAAAAAGCTGCGTAAATCCCCAGCCGTTCCTCAACACAGTCAGTTTCTGCTCAGCCACACCGCCGGTTCCTGCCGCCTCCGCCAAAGACAGTTCCTGCTCCTCCGTCAGATATTCTGTCCGCTGCTTCTTGTTGACCTGAATCAGAAACTCCTCCACATTCTGTTCCTGTCCCCTATGGGCAGAAAGGGCTCTGTAGTCCTCCCCATACTGTGCGTCGCTGCCTGAAAAAATCCGGCCGAACTCAGGAGAATAAAACAGCTTCACCGCTTCCTTCCAATTGCTTTTAGCCAGATTGGCAAAGTGGAACAGATTCTTGACCGTGCCTTCCGAAGATTCCGGAAGAGCATGCTCCACCGCCGCCACAAAGGGAAGATAATACTCCCCCTGATTGCTGACAATGTCAAAGGTTCCCTTCACTACCTCTCCCTCGTCCAGATTCTCTCCGTGAAAGCGGAATGCGATTTCCTCCTCTGCGCCGGAAAATTCTTTTGTCAGGCATTCCATTCTCCAATCAGAGGAATAGACACTGCCGTTTACATATATGCCCGGGGAAGCCTTTACACGGAAAGCCCCCTCGTACTGTCCTCCCTTTTTGACGGAGATCTCTATTTTTGCGCAGGAGAAATCAAGGGAACCGTTCTCATAGTCAAATTTCCCCTCCATTATTTGATTGATTATCTTCTGCTTCTGCATGAATACTCACCTGCTCCTGCATAGAATTAGCGATAGTTTCCGCGGCCCCCAAGCCGTTCCGAAGCCTTCACCGCTTCCTGATTATAACAAATTTTGCACGCCTGGGCAAGCCGCTGTTTCGGCAATCCTTACTCCAGATTCAGCTTCTTTTCATTGATATACCAGGAAACAAAGTAAAGGATAACTGCCGTCACCAGACTGATGACAAAACTTGAATTCATCCTCATGCCCATGTATCCTCCATAGCCGGATATCAGGCTCATCGCAGCCATGCTCTGCACTACGGCCCCGATCATATTCTCCGCAAATATAATGCCGATATAGCACAAAACAGCCATCAGCACCCTGTGTTTTGAAAAGAGCTGTCCGATGGAAATCGCCCCGAACAAAGTACATACCGAGGTAAACGGCGTGACCAGAGACATAAAGAACGCGCTGAACAGCCACCGCAGCACATCCATATCAAGTTCATATCCGATTCGGTAAATGATTTCGTTCCAGCGCAGCTCCCGCCAAAGTGCAGTCAGAGAATAGCCCTCCGGCAGAAACGCAGATATCAGGGAAGCGCCCATCAAAAACAGCGACAAATAAAGGGAAAGCGTAAGAATCAGCATCCAGCAGCTGCTGACCAGGACTTTTCCGAGCAATAACTCCTGTTTTGTCACGGGAAGCGTGTGCGCCAGATAACCCTGGTCAGAGTACATGGTCCTGTAAAAATTTACCCCCATATAAATCAATATGCCATAGTTTACCACCGCCAGCAAAATCACATACATGACCAGCGTAAGTATTCCGAACACGTCCAGCCAGCCGAAGCTGCCCCGCCCGGAAGAGGCAGATTTCCACATGGGTGTCTGAAAGGCCAGCCAGCCGATTATCGTAATCAGCGCCATGGCGCCCAACAGCAGCCCCCCCATTCCGCAGGTATTTTTCCATTCATGCTTTATCAATCTGCCTAACATGCGAACACCTCCCTGAAATACGCATCTACCGATTTGCCGTGCTGCGCCCTGATATTCTCAACGGAATTATAGAGCACCAGATGACCGTAACGCATAAAGATCACTTCATCCAGCACCTGTTCGATATCTCCGATGAGATGGGTGGAGATAAGCACCGCAGCCCCCGGATTGTAGTTGTTGACAATGGTTCTCAGAATATAGTCCCTCGCCGCAGGGTCCACTCCGGCAATGGGTTCGTCCAGAATATAGACGTCCGCCTTACGGCTCATCACCAGAATCAGCTGTACCTTCTCCCGGTTTCCCTTGGACAGGGTTCTCAGTCTGGCCGTGGGCTCTATCCCCAGGCTGTTCAGCATTCCCATTGCTCTCTCTCTGGAAAAATCCGCGTAAAAATCGCAGAAATAGTCTATTATCTCGTTTATCCTTTTCCCTTCGGCCAGATAGGTCCGATCCGGAAGATACGCCACCCGGGCCTTGGTGCCCGGCCCTACTGCCTGCCCATTAATCCTGATTGTCCCCTGTGTAGGTGTCAGCAGGCCGTTGAGCATCTTAATCAGCGTGGTCTTGCCGCTGCCGTTCGGCCCCAGCAGGCCTATAATCTTGCCTCCGGGCAGGTTCAGGCTGATATTGTTTACCGCAATATGCCGTGCATCATACATCTTCGTCAAGCCGATGATCTCGATTAATCTGTCCATCTTCCCTCTCCTCCTCTACCCTGCCGTACGGTTTTCCCTCTTTCGTTTCCCGGCCGCCATGCCTCTCCCACCGTTAAAGACCGCACATTCCCGGGAGAAAACCAACCTCCGTCCATATCATTATCATACACCGTAAGCCCTAATCCGTCTATCCTTTTTCACAATTTTTCATTTTGCGCATATATTAGCATAACAAATCATTTGCCCTTGGGCAACAAGGAGAATTATGCCCGACACAAATCTGACAACCCCGCCTGCAGCGGACAATGCTGCCCCGGTCTCCGCAGGCAACATAAAAATCAGCGTCGTCTCCGCCATAGGACTGGTTCCTGTGGAAAACGCCACCGTCACCATTTCCTACACCGGCGATCCCGGAGAACCCCTGAGCGTGCTTACCACCGACAGCTCCGGCCAGACCCCCGTGACCGAACTCCCCGCCCCGCCCCTGGACCTGTCCCTTCAGCCGGAAAGCGAGCAGCAGCCCTATTCGGAATACAATATCGAGGTCACCGCGGAAGGCTACGAACCGGTGCTGGTGTCCGGCTCGGAAATACTCGCCCAACAGCTCTCTCTGCAGCCCATTGTGATGAATCCCCTGGCCGCATCCGAGGATGAGGAAAAGGTGGTCATTATCCCCGCCCATACTCTGTTCGGAGATTTCCCGCCCAAGATACCGGAGGAGGAGATCAAGCCCATGGAGGAGAGCGGCGAAATCGTATTGAGCCGGGTGGTGATACCCGAGTACGTTATCGTACACGACGGGGTGCCCAGCGACTCCACAGCCCGCAATTACTGGGTGCGCTACAAGGATTACATCAAAAATGTGGCCTCCTGCGAAATCTACTCCACCTGGCCGGAAAACGCAATTTATGCCAATATTCTGGTGATCATGTCCTTCACGCTGAACAGAGTGTACACGGAATGGTATCGGAATCAGGGGTACGATTTCACCATCACCTCTTCCACCGCCTACGATCAGAAATGGGTCTACGGAAGAAATATCTTCAAAAATATTGATTATCTTGTGGATACGGTTTTCGCCAACTATTTGTCGCGCCCCGGCGTGAGGCAGCCCATCTTCACCTCCTACTGCGACGGGAAACGGGTCACCTGTTCCGGCCTGAGCCAGTGGGGCTCCATGTATCTGGCAAATGAAGGCTACTCCGCAATCGAAATCATCCGCTATTATTACGGAAATGACATGTATATCAATACAGCGGATTTTATCTCCGGAGTCCCCTCTTCCTGGCCCGGATACGACTTAAGCCAGGGTTCCTCCGGCGACAAAGTCCGCCAGCTCCAGACTCAGCTGAACCGCATTGCAAGGAATTACCCCGCAATCCCCACCGTCACTCCGGACGGCCTCTACGGACCTGCAACCGCTCAGGCCGTACGGACCTTTCAGGGCATTTTCAACCTCCCCCAAACCGGAGTAACCGATTATGCCACCTGGTATGAAATTTCGGAAATTTATGTAGGGGTATCGCGGATTTCGGAACCGGGATGAGATGAGAAAATCAAGCAGGGGAACGGCCTTCTCCGCTACTTGCACACCGGGCACCTGTCAGCTTCGGCTGACATGGTACCCGTGCGCCGCTTTAGCGGCAAATTTGCATCACACGGGCCTGCGCACAAAAAGGGCACACGCTTTCCGGCGCATGCCCTTTTTACGTAACAACATGTCTTATCTTTACCCGCAAACGGTCCTACTTTGCCAGCAGCATCATGATCTCATTGCTTCTGGCGATGAATTTCGTCATAGCCTCCGGCTGCAGGGGAGCCTGCTGTATTCTGGCCAAATCATAGAGCTGTTCGCAAATCATCCCTACGTTCTCCCCCTCCTGGTTAGCGTTCACATACTGCACCAGAGGATGGTTGGCATTGAGGATCAACGTCTCGCCCTCGCCGCCGAAACCGCCCATATCCATACCGGGCATAGAGTACATCTTCATCATGTCCTGCATGCGCCTGCTCTCCTCGGACAGGGTCAGCACGGAAGAAATCTTCTCGTCCTTGAGCTTTTCCACCTTGACGGTCAGCTTGTCGTTCTCCAGGACTTTCTTCATGATTTCGCCCAGGACTTTGGCCTCTTCCTCCAGCGCCTTGACTTCTTCTTCATCAGTTTCGCTCTTCAGCGCGTCCGTCACGTCCGCGTCAATCCGCTGGAACTTTACGCCCTCGTTCTTGGACTCCAGCTGCTGAATAAAGGGCTGATCGATATTGTGATTCAGGATAACCGCATCCATTCCGTTATCCCTGAACATCTTGATATACTGGCCCTGCTGCTGTTCGTCGGTGACATAATAAACGGTTTTCTCCTTCTTCTCCTCCGTTTTATCGTCATCCTTCCCGTCCTGCACAACCTCGGCTTCCACCTTCTCGCCGTTCTCGTCAACCGCGCTGCCGGAATCTTCTCCGCCGTCTCCCAGAGGCTTCACTTCCAGGCATTCAGGCAGAGTCATATACTTGCCATCCAGGTTCTTGAACAGAATATAATCATTCATTCTCTCGCAGAACTTATCATCCTTCAGGCAGCCAAACTTGATAAAAGGACTGATATCGTCCCAGTACTTGTCATATTCTTCCTTCTCCGTCTTGCACATTCCGGACAGCTTGTCCGCCACCTTCTTGGAAATATATTCGGAAATCTTCTTCACAAAACCGTCGTTCTGCAGCGCGCTTCTGGACACGTTCAGGGGCAGGTCCGGACAGTCGATAACGCCCTTTAACAGCATCAGAAATTCCGGAATTACTTCCTTGATATTGTCCGCGATGAACACCTGATTATTGTATAACTTAATGGTTCCCTCCATGGATTCATATTCCATGTTGATCTTGGGGAAGTACAGAATGCCCTTCAGATTAAAAGGATAGTCCATATTCAGATGAATCCAGAACAGCGGCTCCTTATAATCATGAAATACCTTTCTGTAGAATTCCAGGTACTCTTCCCGGGTGCAGTCGTTGGTATGCTTTGTCCAGAGAGGAGTGGTCTCATTGAGGAGTTCCGGCCTCTTCCTGATCTTCAGCTTGACAGGTTCCGGTTCTTTCTCTTCCGCTTCCCCGTCTTCTTCGCCAGACGCTTTCTCCTCCTGTGTCTCTTCCTTTTTCTCCGGCTGAATTACCTCTAATACCTCATCGTCCTCCCGTTTCTCGTCCTCTCTGATAATCTGGGTTTCCTGAGTATCCGCTTTGGAGAGGTAGATCTCCGTAGGCATGAAGGAACAGTACTTCTTGATGACCTCTCTGGCCTTGTATTCATTGCAGAATTCCAGACAGTCCTCATTCAGAAACAGAGTGATGGTAGTACCCACTTCGCTCCTGTCGCCCTCCTGCATGGAGTACTCCGTACCGCCGTCGCACTCCCAGTGAACAGCCTTTGCTCCCTCCTTATAGGAGAGTGTATCTATATACACCTCGTCCGCCACCATGAACGCGGAATAGAAGCCCAGACCGAAGTGTCCTATAATCTGATCCGCATTGCTCTTGTCCTTATATTTCTCGATGAAGTCCGCCGCGCCGGAGAAAGCGATCTGATTAATATACTCCTCCACCTCTTCCGCGGTCATACCCAGACCGTTATCAACGAAAGTCAGTGTCTTTTTCTCCGGATTAACGATTACATCCATACGGGCCTTATACCCTTCCGGCAGGGTATACTCGCCCATCATGTCCAGCTTCTTCAGCTTGGTAATGGCATCACAGCCATTGGAAATCAGTTCCCTGTAGAAAATGTCGTGATCGGAATACAGCCATTTCTTGATAATCGGAAAAATATTTTCGCTGTTGATTGATAAATTACCGCTCTTTGCTGCCATTTTACAACATCCCTTTCTTCTCGTTCTACTGAAATTTTCGTGAATCTAAATCCTGAAAGATAGTTTAAAACCACAGCGGGTAAAAGTCAAGTCAAAATTAGCACTCCTTTTGAGAGAGTGCTGATAATCCGCCAGAAAAGCCCTGAAAATGGGCGTTTCCGGCTTTCTAAAATTTTTCTAAACTCCGCCTTGCGGCCGTTTTCCAGGCAAACCCGCCTAATCCGGAAAATATTTTGCATAGATATCAAAAAATTCCATCGTAGATACCTCGCTGTCCCGCAGCAGGGCAATCTGATCCCACAGTTTTCTGTTCAGCTGCCTGGGCAGGGTCTCCACAAAGGCATTATACTCCTGTCCGAAAACCTCCCGACGCCGCTCCTCCACTATGGTCATCTTATTCAGGTCCGTCTGTTCCCGGTCAAAAGTGCTGATACACTTTATGATATGGTAACCGGCCTCCGTCTCCACAATCTGGCTGACCTCCTCAGTCTCCAGAGAAAAGGCCGCCTCCTCGAATGCCGCTTCCATCTCTCCCTTGCCGAAAGAATACGTGATCGTAGAATCCTCGCTGTAACGGCTGGCCAGGTCCACAAAATCCTCGCCTTCCTCCACCGCCAGTCTCCGCACTTCAAAAGCCTTCTCATAAGCCTGGTGCTTCAGCATATCCGAGTCCGCCGCTCCGCCGGCAGCATGTGTGCGGAACAGAATATGCTGCACCGTAATCGTACGGGCTTCGTCGTCGCTGATTTCCGGATTCACATCCTGTATGATATACCGATAAATCTTATCTGCCAAAGCGTACTCCCTGTACAGCTGCTCTATCGTCCCCTGACTGACCTCCATCAATTCCTTCTCTTTATCCGACAGCGAATTAAAATATTCACCGGCTGCCTTCTCCACCCGCCGGCTCTCCCCCTCATCCAGCACCACCCCCCTGTCCTGGGCCAGCAGATACATGGTCTTAATCTGGGCAATCTTGGCCAGCACGGTTTCTTTTACGTTTTCTTCCAGGTTAATGCCGTCCCGGGAAACATTCCACACTTCCGCTCCATAGACGCTCTCATACTGGTTCTGGGTATTGGTCAGGTACACCATCATTTCCGGCAAAGTACATACTCCGCCGCCGATTCTAAACACCTCGTTCTTGCCCAGACCTGTAGTAAAAACAACCCTGATCCCGCTGCCTTCGCTGCCGCAGGCCGGCAGCAGAATGGAAATAAGCAGCAGAATTCCCAGGACCGCAATACGCCTCAGCCCAAGTATCCTATTCAATGACATGAATCCAGCCTCTCGGCGCTTCTATCCTTCCCATCTGGATGCCTGTAAGGGTGTCATACAGCTTCCTGGTCACAGGCCCCATCTCAGTCATCCCGCTGGGCAGACAAATTTCTCTGCCATGATCCACAATTTTTCCTACCGGAGAAATCACCGCTGCAGTGCCGCACAGACCGCATTCCGCGAAATCCTTTACCTCCTCCAGATACACTTCACGCTCTTCCACTTTCAGATTTAAATATTCCCTGGCCACATGCATCAGTGAGCGGCGGGTTATGGAGGGAAGAATGCTGTCCGACTTGGGCGTGACTATCCCCCCGTCCTTTGTCACAAACAGGAAATTAGCGCCGCCGGTCTCCTCCACTTTGGTGCGGGTACCCGGGTCAAGATACAGATTCTCGTCAAAGCCCTCCCTATGCGCCTTCACAATGGGATGGAGGCTCATGGCATAGTTCAGCCCGGCCTTGATATTTCCCGTGCCATGAGGCGCGGCACGGTCAAAATCGCTGACACAGATGGTCAGAGGCCTGGCGCCGCCCTTGAAATAAGGCCCCACAGGCGTGCAGAAAATCCGAAACTGATACTCCTCCGCGGGTTTTACCCCGATAACGGAATTCACGCCGAACATATACGGACGGATATACAGCGTAGCGCCGCTGCCATAGGGAGGCACGTAAGCCGCATTGGCCGACACCACCTTCGTCACTGCGTCCACGAACCGCTCCTTCGAAAAAACCGGCATTTCCAGACGTCTGGCGGAGGCTTCCATCCGTTCGCCGTTCAGATCCGGACGAAAAGCAACAATATGTCCGTCATCCGTAGTATAAGCCTTCAGCCCCTCAAATATGGTCTGGGCATACTGCAGAACGCCTGCGCACTCATTTAATACCACATTGGCATCCCCTGTCAGAGTTCCCTCATCCCAGGCGCCCTCTTTATAGCAGGAAACGTATCTCAATTCTGTCTGAATGTATCCGAATCCAAGATTGCTCCAGTCAATATTTTTCTTCTCCACGTCTCATCCCTCTTTCCGTTTTTTATGGTTACAATTATTATCCTTTTCCCGCCAAAAGTCAATACACTTGTCCCGATTTCTTCGGCCTCTTTCGTTACTGTGTAACAGTTCGGGTAACAGTTTAGACAGCCCGACCGGGCCCCCTGCATTTTTCTATTGATTTTCATACGTTAAAGTGTTATTGTGTAACAGTAAGGAATTCTCAGAGAGATTACAGGAATAGAAACGAGGTAAACCAATGCGCCAATTAACCTGCGGCTTCATCGGACTTGGCCTGATCGGCGGCTCCATCGCCAGAGCCCTGAGGGAAAATGTCTTCGGAATTAAGATTATCGCATATGACACAGATGCGGACACACTGGAGCTGGCCGAAAAGGACGGCACGGCGGATATCACGGCGGACACCATTGATATGCGTTTTTCCGTCTGCGACTATATCTTTTTATGCGCACCGGTCCGGCATAACGACAGCAATCTGGAGATCGTGAGAAAGATCATGAAACCCGGCTGCCTGCTCACGGACGTGGGCAGTGTAAAAGGCGGAATACATGAGTCAGTCCGCAGAGCCGGCCTGGAAGAATGCTTTATCGGCGGACATCCCATGGCCGGCAGCGAGCGGGTGGGCTATGCTAATTCCAAGGCCGCCCTCCTGGAAAACGCCTATTACATCCTGACCCCCACTCCCCTGGTTTCCGAAGAATCGCTGGGAGAATTCCGGGAACTGCTAGAGTCCGTGAAGGCTATCCCTTTGGTCATGACCCCGGAAAAACACGACTATGTCACCGCAGCAATAAGCCATCTGCCCCATGTCGTCGCCTCCGCCCTGGTAAACCTTATCCGGGACAGCGACTCCGCAGACGGCGTCATGCGGCTGACCGCTGCGGGAGGCTTTAAGGACATCACCAGAATTGCCTCCTCCCAGGCCGCAATGTGGCAGCAGATCTGTCTCTCCAACAAAGACAATATCTGCCTTTTGCTGGACAACTATATCAACGCCCTTCTCCTCTTCAAAAAAGAGATTGACGCCGCAGACGCTGATTCGCTCTACCGGCAGTTCGAAGGCGCGCGCATTTACCGGGACTCCTTCATCAATGCTTCCAGCGGTCCCATTAAACGCTGTCACAGCGTCAGCGTGGAAATCGCCGACAAATCCGGCTCCCTGGCACAGATCACGGCCCTGCTGGCCGAACAGGGACTGAATATCAAAAATATCGGCATTACGCATAATCGGGAATCTGAAGACGGAGTATTGAGAATCGAATTTTATGACGAAACGTCCATGACAGCGGCAGAAACGCTGCTGCGCGGAGCCGGCTTTTCCGTCAGCATCCGCATCTGAATCTTCCGGCGCTATTTTCTCTTCTTCCGCCGTTGATACAGAGCGGAAATGCAGATACACAGCAGCATGCCGAAAATACCGCCGCAGGTATCCAGCAGTACATCGGCTATACTGGCATACCTTCCCGGCACAAAATACTGGTGGAACTCGTCCCCTGCCGCAGAGACGAAAACCCATGCAGCCGTCAGCAGCCGCAGCCGCCTCCTGCGGCTTGTCCACTGGCTCCACAAAACATATACAAGTATCCCCATACAGGCATACTCCGAAAAGTGAGCCAGTTTCCGAAGAGGATGTTCAAAATATTCCGCCATCCCGGCCAACGCCGCATCATTCCACCCAAGACCTGCCACCGAATTAATAAATTCCGCACAGCCCTCGGAGATACGCCGGCTCAGAGAACCGGAAACCCCGCTGTCCTGGGCTGAAAACTGAAATATGGTATAATAAAGCGCTCCCAGCAAGACAGCGGCAATCCCCGTCACCACAATCTTCCTCACGAGAATCGCCCTGTCCGACGGTTCCCGCCTTACGGGAGCGCCCTTTCTCTTCTCAGTCCTCATTGACGGTCTGATAAACCTCTATTCTCGCGGAATCCATCTCCGGCATGCCGATGAAAATAGCGCCGTAACCGTATCCTCCTGCCTTCAGTTCGATTCTCACAATCTGCAGGAAAGCATGAATAACCTCCTTTGTCCAGATGGTCAGATAGGCTTCATATACTTCTCCGATCTGCAGAGGTTCGCTGCAATCAAAACCCACTCCGTTCTTGGATACATCCACAATATTGATTGTCACTTCGTTGCCTGCATTGCCGTCCAGCCTCTTGATCACAAGCTTGGAGGCCAAGTCAGTTCTTCTTGTCTTTCTTCTGTCCTGCTGCATATTCTCTACCTCTCCTTCGCCGGTGAAATTTTCTTCACCAAGTATAGTTTAAGTATAACATTTCTTTTCTCACATCACAAGATAAAACTTTATGAAAATGTTACTGTTCAGGAAGAAACAGGTACAATCCGTCCGACATAGACTTGAAGCAAGAAACCTTCGCATTTACGCTATTCCATGAGGAGGTATGCCTATGGCAAGTCCGGCTCCGGATATGGAGATAACCCCAAAAAGGGCACTGGCAATCAAGCGGGCGCTGCTGCGGCAGTATGCTGATCAATACGGCCTGGAGACAGACGGGTGGACCGAAGAAACAAAGGAGGGAATGTTGGTTACGGTTGCCATTATTAATGATGAAGCCGTGATTCATTCAGAAAAAGAAGCACCCTGAAAAATCCCCCGCTCACCTCACAAACAGGCTCCCCACCTGGAACACAGCCGTCGACACCGCCTAGGCCAGAACAATCTGAAACACCATAACTTCCAAATTCATTCCCCCTTCCGAAGCATCAGTCTGCGGTTTACTTCCTTCTCAAAACCGCGGCTTATGGGCACTTCCGTCCCGTCTTCCAGCCACAGGCTGTTTCCCTTCCATCGCCGCACATATCTCTCCTGAACCAGATAACTTCTATGGCAGCGCAGAAACCCGCTTCCCTCCAATTCCGCTTCCAGCATATCCAGTTTCCGGTAAAATGTATAACTCTCCCTTGCCGTATGCAGCAGGATAAGGCGCTTCTGACTTTCGAAAAACAATATATCATCCTTCGGGATTCTGTGAATCTGATGTCCCTGTACAAAGGAAAACCAATCCTCCCCCAGTTCCTTTCGGCATTCTTCCATGACTTTTCCCAATTCCCTGTCCGCCTCTTCCTTTAACAGATAACGAAACGCTTTGACCTCGTATCCCTTTCTGGCATACTCTGACAGACTGCTTAAAAATACGATCAGAGATTTTTCTCCCTTCTGCCGCAGGGCTCTGGCTGTTTCCAAACCGTCCAGGCCAGGCATCCTGATATCCAGAAAAATAAGGTCCGGCCGAATACTTTCCTCCTCCACGGCCGCCAGAAGCGCCTCACCAAGAGCATATTCCTCCACGCGAATATCCTGGCCGCAGGCAAAGCTGTCCTTCACAAGAAGATTCCTGAGATATGTCCGGAAAATCTCTTCGTCATCGCAAATTGCTATATTCATTGCCATACTGTTTACTTTCTCGGCCTGGACTTTAACCCTGCCCCGCCCGAACTCCTTTCGGATATCGTAAGGAAAAATAACATAGACTCCGCCGGTCCACCCCCTGTCATCCCCGAGTAAAAATTACTTTTTTCCGGGGCTGATTTTTATGCCCAGGCTCGTGCACAAAGTGCGACTCCCCGCACCTGAAAGTTTACCGCTGAAGCGGCGCACGGGCCGCGCGGCAAGTAGGAATAAAATCTCCCCTACTCAATTATCGGCCGTCGCTCAATGTTGCGCAGCCCTCATAGATCTTCCATATTCCCTTCCCCAAAAACTGCCCGCTGCGGTCTTTTTCATACCGAGGCGCCACCAGTTCCGGAAGTTCGGACAGATTGCCTTCCAGATATTGTCCCAGACGATATACGGCTGTCTCAAGCCTGGCGATTAGCCCTCCGTAGCGGAGATCCAGCCGGGACCAGCCAAAGGGAGAACAGGTCTGCA